>JBOHTE010000038.1:0-1994 GCA_050733555.1 Gemmatimonadaceae bacterium
ATGCGAATCTCATTCTCTGGCGGCTGTTCACCACATCGTACGATCTCGAGCAGTTCCCCGACGCCATCAACTGGTGCGGGGTGGGCGCGGCGCGCTTCCCTGCGGATTCCCGCTTCGTGGAGTGCAAGCTCTGGCTCATGGGGACTGGTGCGGTCAAGGTGAACGCCACGCAGCCCTGGCTCATGGCGGACTCCATGGTGAAGCTCTCGGCGCCACCCGACCGCCCCTATGCCAAACTTCATGGCGCCGCGCTGGCCGCCGGTGGGTTGTTCCGGGCCGGCCTCGCCGACAGCGCCGCACGCGTGCTCGACGCGCTCGATGACCGCGCCGATGTGGACCCCACGAAGGATGTCTCGCAGGCTGTTGCGCTGGTGTGGGTGATGATGGGCAACAAGGACAAGGCCATCAGAAACCTCGCGCTCTACCTGAGCGCGAACCCGGCGCGTGCTGTTGGATTCGACGACGAACACAGTTGGGAATGGCGCAGCATACATGACGATCCGCGCTTCCAGGCGCTGGTCGTTCACAAGGGAAACTAGGCTGACGTAATCCGCGGTTTACTGCTGCGCACCTGGCGCAGAACCTTTTCACGAGAGGCCCCATGTTTCAACGAAGCGCCCAGCTCATTTGCCTGACCTTCCTGGTTACCCTTGCCGCGTGCTCGCAAGACGGGGGGACCGGGCCAAGTGGACCGGATGCCGTCCTGAAGGGGGCCACGGTGCTGTCCGACGCAGCGAGTTGTACGCAGATCAGGCAGCAGCAGATTACCAGCCTCTTCACCCCGGGTCTTCGGGGGACGGCCACCTCCGGACTCCACCTGGTGCTGAACGATCTGGCGGCGGGCAATACCGCCCAGGCCGTGACCGACATGTTCAAGGTGTGGGACTTCACCGTCAAGAGTTATTACGCGGGCACGCTCAACGGAGGGAACTCGCCCAGCACGCAGACGGCCACGCTCGCGTTCGGGAAGGCGCTGTACTGTCTGGTGGGACTGGATGGCTCAGGCCTTACGCTCTCGACGACATCGCTCGGTCCGAACAACGTGGTACAGGTGGTCTTTCCATCCACTAGCGACCAGACCGTGGTCACCGGAAGCAAGCACGCTGGAGTGATGATTCCTGGTAACACGCTGACCCAACCCGTCACCATTTCGGTCTCGCTGGTTCCCGGAACGTTCACGTTTCCCCTGGGCCCGCTCAACACCAAACTCGATCAGTACGGGGATTTCTTTGAATTCACTGTCGTGCCCGTGCAGGCGTTCAACACGCCAGTGACGGCCGCGGCGTGCATTCACACGACCGGTGGCGACACCCCGCCGTCGAGCGTGGACCTGGCGCACAACGTGGGAACGGGACTCCAAATCCTGCCCAGAGCCGATGCATCGTTCCTCGACTGCACCGGCACGGCCATGGCACCCGAACCGAGCCTGATGCAGCTCCTGCGACAGGGTGCGTACGGACGGGCGGTGACGCACCTCGGCAGAGTCGCACTCAGTCCGTTTGCTCCCACGCCGGCCTACGCCGCGGCCAGCGCCATTGGCGGCGGGACGAAGTCCTTCAGTCCGTTCGGTGGCGTGGACACGGCCGTCGTCGTGCAGACTGCGACAGGGTTCCCGGCGCAGCCGCAAACGGCACCCGCGGGATCGAGCGTTGCGTCGGCACCGTCGGTACTCGTCAGCACCGTCAACGGACATACGCCGCTGGGCGGCGCGTCGGTGCTGTTCGCGGTCACGGCTGGCGGCGGGAGTCTCGGCGGCACAGGCAGCTCGCCCGTGACGTCTGCAACGATAGTGACGAAGAGCAACGGCATCGCGACTTCTCCGACCTGGACGCTGGGCGTCGGACCCACGAATACGGCGACGGCGACCGCGAGCTTCACGCTGCCGACGTCCATCTCGGGCTTCACCACGAGCGGCGCGAGCACGACTTCCGACGTCGTGGTGGGCGGCAATCCGGTGACCTTTACCGCGACGAGTACCGACATCGTTCCCTATC
>JBOHTE010000039.1:0-2871 GCA_050733555.1 Gemmatimonadaceae bacterium
CCACCTTGAGCATGCCTTCACCGGGCTTCGCGGGGCGATCGGCTGAAATGATGCCCCAGTGGTTGCGGCCGGCATCGTAGAGGATATGCTTTGCGTCCGCCGAAACCAGGTACGAGGCGACGCCATCGAGAAATGGCTGGGCCTTTTGCTCGCCAAGTTGATATTCCCAGAGCCGGGTTGGCCGTTCGCCGAGGGATGGCTGCGGGCGCCGCTCGAGGAAGAAGAACGTTCCCGGACTTCCGGCAGTAAGCGACATGTAGTCCGCTGGCGGAACGGCGAGAGGCACGATGCGCTGCGCGATGCCATCGAGGTCCACGGTGACGTGAGGTGCCACGACACCGGCGCCCGGTCGTTCGGAGGCAGCCGATCGTGCGGACGCAGCCGATCGTGCAGACGCGGCCGCTCGCGCCGGAGCCAGCGGCATCGCGCGCGGCTTCGCGGTCGCCGAATCACTGCCGGCAACGTCGCGCCGGGTCTCGTCATTTGGCGCGTTCAGCAGCGGCGACGGATCGTGCGCACTGAGCACCGCCAGGTAGATGCTGCGGTGCACGGGACGGTCCATGGCGCTCATGTCGACCCAACCGCTCTTCAGCGCGTAGTCCGTGCTTGCCAGGAAGTAGAGATATTTTCCTCCCGCATCGAAGGACGGACTCGTGGCGTCCGCGATTCCATCGGTGAGTTGATGGGTTTTCCCGTCGGCGAGCGAATAGAGGAAGATCGCCCGCAGATGCGTGTCCAGCGATTTCGAGTACGCGACCCAGCGGGAGTCGGGCGACCACGTCGCGTCGAATCCCCGCGACGGTTCATCGTAGGTATCGGCGTCGATGGTGGTGAAGTGGCCTGTCGCGACGTCGGCTACCCACAGCTTTGCCTGGCTGTCGCGGAAGAGCAGGTGACGCGCGTCGGGCGACCAGAGGGGATCCGTAAAGTGAGTCAGCGAAGGGAGCGGGATGGCGCGCGGCGCGGTTTCGCCTGTCTGGTTTCCGATCATGAGCTGGTCTTCGCCGCTCGCGTCCGACAGCCACGCGAGCTGGGTACCATCCGGAGACCAGGCAGGACTGCGGTCGTGCGCGCCCGAACTGTGCGTGAGGTTGCGATAGCTGCCGTCTGCCGCCGCAACGGTGTAGATGTCGCCGCGCGCCTCGAACGCTGCGCGCACTCCTGTTGGCGAGAGCGACGCGTCGCTGATCAGCGAGGCGACCTGTTTCATCTGCGGCTGTGCCCACGGGAAATCCCCGGATACCGTGATGCTCAACTGACTGGAGCGACCGGTCGCGATGTCCAGCAGATGCACGTAGCCGGCCTGCTCATAGACAATGGCGTCGGGACCCGCCGACGCATCCATGATGTCGTAGTCCGTGAAGCGCGTGAGCTGTGTGACCTGCGTCGCACCCGGCTCGTTGGCGTACAGGTTCACGACGCCGTCGCGATCGGAGAGGAAGTACACCGTCTTGCCGATCCACATCGGATCGGTGTCGTTGCTGTTGGTCCAGGGGAGCTTCACCTCGCCATAATCCGCGAGATTCATCACGTGCACCGGCTCGGTACGGCCGCCGCGGTATCGGCGCCACTGACTGAATTGGGGCTCGGCCCAATCCGCGGCGAACATGGCCACGCCGAGCGGTTCGTAGGCCATGCGCTTGCCGTCCGGCGCGTACGAGCCTGTGAACGCGCGGGGCATGGGAAGGACCTCGGGCATTCCGCCATCGACGGCGATCGTCCAGAGGCGCAAATACGAATTGGCCCCTGGCGTGGGAACGGCGCCGCGAGTGGACGCGAATAAAATCTGCTTGCCATCCGGCGTCCACCCACGCACAAAGTCGGCGCCCGGATGGAACGTCAGGCGCCTGGGATTGCCACCGGACACGGGAAGCACGTACACATCCGCATTCCCCGCGACCGTGGCGGTGTACGCGATCATTGACCCGTCAGGCGAGAACCGCGGATCCGTTTCCGCTGACGGCGTGCTCGTGAGCCGGCGGGCGTTCCCGCCCGCGCGCGGCACCACCCACAGGTCGCCGCCGTATTCGAACGCCACCATCTCGCGGCTCACCGTGGGTCGCCGCAGAAGTCGCGTGCCCTGCGCCGGCGCGGGCGCCGGCGCGAATGGCATCAGGAGCAGAAGCGCTCCCGCGACGGGCATCCACCGCCGCGGCCTGACCGTGATCGCGCATCGACGCGCCGCGCTCCGAAACGCCATGTACCGTTTCCCGTGTCGCACCTGCAATGTGTTCATGACTGTGTCGATCAGAGGTTTGGATTGTTGACCCGTTCCACGTTCGGCAGCGGAAAGCAGGCTTGATCGCCATACGTGCCGCCCGATACGAACGGCGCGCCCGTGGCGGGGCTCAGCGGGAGCCCGAGGCGCCGGATGTCTCCGAGCCGGTGTCCCTCGAGGAAGAATTCGCGCCGGCGCTGCTCGACGATCTCGGCCATTACGACCGGCGCCGACAACGTGCCGGGATTGAATGCGGGCTGTCCGGCAGCCGCGCGCAGGGCGTTGATGATGTCCACCGCGCCGGAGAAATCACTGGTGCTCACATCGTTCTCCGCGATGATCAGCTGCGCTTCGGAATACTTCGCCAACGCCTGCGGCGAGTCGGCCTGCGCATCCTTGTTCGCGGACCAGATGATCGTTGCGCCGTCGGATCCGAGCTTGCCGGTCGACGTTACCGCGATCCGCGGATCGTGTGGCGACACGGCGTACCGGTTCTGAATCGAGGTGTCCACGGATGCGAATTCCGACTGTATCGTCTGGATGTAGACGAGATTCTGTCGCCGCGTCGCCGTCGGGTCGTGGTCAATATCGACCTCGAAGCCGGTGGGGATCAGTGCCGCGTCCGCGGCGGCCGCGGCCGAGTTACCGAGATC
>JBOHTE010000040.1:0-1241 GCA_050733555.1 Gemmatimonadaceae bacterium
TCGCCGGTCAACCATGGCAGGACGACCACCGCGCACGGCGCGCGCATCACATCGCGTTGGAATTGCGTCCACGACTGGCTGCTGGAGACCTGACAGTGCGGCGGAACGGCGGCCAGCGTGCGCGTGAGTTGCGCTTCGACGCTACAGTAGAGAGCCAGCACGGGGAGCAGCGGGACTCATGAGATTGATGCGGCGTTGGCGGAGGGAGATTCCGGGGTGCTGCGGGACGGATGCGAAGCTACGATTGCCGGGCTGGTCCGTCAAGCAGGTCATTGATCGCCTGGACCGTATGGCCGTACCTTCACGCCCATGACGCGGCAGGCCATGAGGCCAGTCCCCTCGCGCGACGTGCAGCACGCACTCACGGTGGTCACGGTCGCCGCGATCACTGTGCTGGCGGCGCAGCGGCTCGTGGCGCAACGGCTCCCGCCCGGCGAACCCACTCCGGCGACGTCACGCGCCGTCGCGACAGAGGCTCCGTCGCTCGTCGTTCGCACCAATCAGATGGGCTATCTCCCGGACGCACCGAAGATCGCTGTCGCATGCGCGCTCGACTCCACGCGGATCACGACCTTTTTCGTCCGGGACAGCACCGGACGCACCGTGCTCGGTCCTCGAGCGGTGCCTGCATCCGGGACGTTCGGGCCGTGCACACAGACCTGGCGGCTCGACTGGTCCGCGCTGCGCCGAACGGGATACTACACCATCGTCGTCCGGGCGCCGGGTATGGACATCTCGTCCCGCCCGGTGCGCGTAGATGCTCATGCGTACGCTGACGCCGCCAACGTGCTGCTCTCCTACATGCGCGAGCAGCGTTCCGGCTACAATCCGTTCTTCCGCGACTCGGTGCACACGCTGGATGGCATCATCGTGGACGATTCCGCGCGCGCTGGCACATTCGTGCCCGTGAGCGGCGGGTGGGCCGACGCGAGCGATTATCTGCAGTACGTGGCCACGTCCGCGACCGCCACATTCGACATGCTGCAGGCGTATCGCGATCATCCCGCGCGGTTCACCGACAGGTTCGATGCGCGGGGGCTCCCCGGCCCGAATGGCGTGAGCGATGTGCTGGACGAGGCGCGCCACGGACTCGAGTGGCTGCTGCGCATGTATCCGGGCAACGGGCGGATGTACAACCAGCTTGGTGACGACCGCGATCACACCTTTCTGGATCTGCCCACCACGGATTCCTCCGACTATGGCTGGGGGAAGGGCAAGCAGCGCCCTGTCTATCCCTGCAC
>JBOHTE010000041.1:0-3607 GCA_050733555.1 Gemmatimonadaceae bacterium
GTCCACGACGAGTCCGGGTATGGTGTTGATGACGGTGATGCCGTCGGCGCCCGCGTCCACGGCAACACGCGCCGCGCCAGCAATGTCCGGGAGCATCGGGCTCAGTTTCACGAAGAGCGGACGTTGCGTGTGGTCCCGTGCGCCGCGAACCAGTGTCGCCAGCACCCGCGGATCCGCGCCGAACTCCATGCCGCCCGCGTGCACGTTGGGACAGCTCACATTGAGCTCGAAGCCGCTCACCACCGCATCCGTGATGCCATCCACGACGGCCGCGAAATCCTCGACGCAATCTCCCACCACGTTCACGAGGACGCGCGCCGCGCGCACATGCTGCGCCAGCCACGGCAGTTCGGTACTGCGCACGACGTCCAGTCCCGGGTTGGCGAGTCCCACGGCGTTGATCATCCCGCCGGCGAATTCCGCGACGCGGGGTGCCGGTGCACCGTGGCGCGGGCGTGGGCTCACCGCCTTGGTCACCAGTCCGCCGAGCGCATCGAGCGACATCACATCGGCGAGCTCGCGGCCGAAGGCCGCCGTGCCGGCGGCAAGAAGGATGGGATTGTTGAAGCGCAGGCCGGCGGCCGTCACGGCGAGCGGATTGCTCACGGCCGGACGGAATCCCGCTGCGGCGGCGCGGAGTCGGGGGGCAGCGCCACCGGCACCACGCTCGATCGCCGCAGGCTGTCGGTGTACTGCACGAGCACCACGCGCCAGGTCTGGTCGAGCACCGAATCGACGTGCGCTTCCGGTTTGAGTGCCCCCGCGGCCGCAGTGCGTGATTCCACATCACCAAAGGCGGCCATCATCACGAGCGGCTCGTGCATAGCGCCGACACGGCGGGCCGCTCCGAGCGCGATCGAATCGTGGGGGAGCGCCTCAGCCGCGCGGAACGCCCGCGACACGAGGGGAGAGCGGGTGAGGCGCGCGACCTGCTGGAAGAATGCGCGCGAGAGTGCGTACGCCCGCAGGCTGTCCCGCGCGACCTCCGCCGCAAGAAAGAGTCCGGCGCCCGCGTTGTCATCCCGGGTGTGCAGCAGCTCCACCAGCAGCAGATTGTGGACGAGCCGCTCGTGGAGTGCACTGCCCTCCATCTGATCGGCGCCCTGCTCAATGGCGGTGCGCACGTCCACGAGGGATGCGAGATCGCGGAGCGACAGCAGCGTCACCTCCGCACGCGCATTTCGCGCGACGATGCTGTCGCGCGTGAGCCGGCCCGCGGCCATGAAGTGCGCGAGCGCGATGGAATCATCGGAGGACTGGAGCGCCATCTCGCCCGTCAGCATGTGCAGCGCGGCGAGCGGCCCCGCCGGCGTACGTGCCGAATCATACGCGGCGACGATCCTCTCGACTGCCGGCGCGCGTCCGGCCTGCCAGAGCATCCGGAGCGACTCGGGCACGTCCGCGCGAAAGTCACCGCGCGCCGCTCGGCGTTGCAGCAGCGACTCCGCGGACGCCCACTGCCCCTGATCGAGATAGATGCGGCTGAGCTGCCAGTCGACCCGGCTGCGGCTCACCCCCTGCATGTACGCACGCACCGAGTCGGGCTCACCGAGCACCGTCGATGCGACGGCGGCCCAGAGCGATGCGTCAGCCGCCACCTGCCGGTCCGGCAGCGCACCCAGCGGACCGACGAGTGCGCGTCCTTCCGCGTAGCGCTGGGCGCGAATCAGGCACACACCCAACGCGAGCGTAGCGCGCGCATCCCCCGTATCGCGCGCCGCGGCGCGCATGAGCACGGACCGTAACAGCGGCTCGGCGCGATCGCAGTCGGACGACATGGCCAGCGACCAGCCGGCAATCAATTCGGCTCGCGCTGCCCAGTGGCCCGTGGGGTGATGCACGCGCACGGAATCCGCCGTGGTGGCCGCCAACTGATAGAGAGAATCGGCCACCGCGCTGCGCCCGCTGCGCCGCATCGTGTCGGCACGATGCTCGGCGCGCTGCGCATTGTAGATGCCATTGAAGTAGGCGCATCCGGCCAGCGGCAGCATCGCGAACAGTCGCGCCACACGTCTCATTGCCGCGTGCTCCCCAGTCGGCGCTCGTATCGCCCGAGATACTCCTGCGTGGCATCGGCAATGGCATCCGCGAGCTTGCGCTGGTTGGCCCGGTTCGTGATGAACCGCGCTTCATCCGCGTTGGTCCCGAATCCGATTTCGACGAGTACCGCCGGCATGTACGCCGTGACGAGCACGAGGAAGCCGGCCTGCTTCACGCCGCGGCTGGGACCGGGTTCCACATCCCCGAGATGCTGCTGGATCAACGAGGCCAGTTCGCTCGACTCGCGCAGATGCTCATTCTGCGCCATGTCGTGGATGATGAAGTTGAGCGGATCGTCCTTTGCTGCCTGGGCGCCCGTCTCGAAGCGCACGGACTGGTTTTCCATGCGCTCCACGCGACGGGCGTCTTCCGTCCTGGCCTCTGCCAGGAAATACGTCTCAAAGCCGCGCGCTGCGCCCGGGTGCTTCCATGCGGGATTCGCGGCGTTCACGTGGATCGAGATGAACAGGTCGCCGTGGTGATCGTTGGCGATGCGGCCACGGTCGGAGAGCGCGATGAGCGTATCGGTCGTCCGCGTCATCACGACGCCGAGGCCGCGTGAGCGGAGCTCGCTCGCCAACTGCTTCGCCACCGCGAGCGTGACGTCCTTCTCATGCATCTTCGAGCGTGCACCGATCGGTCCCGACATGCCGTTGTCGGGTCCGCCGTGGCCCGCGTCGACCACGACGATGCGCTTGTGGTCGCCGCGGGTGGCTGGGCGCGCGAGAGAGTCGGCGCCGGCCTGGAGCCCGGTGTCGATGACGGCGGCGTGTGGAGCAGCGTCCGGCGCCCACGCGGCGCCCGCTGTGGCAGCCGGAGCGGCCGCGCCCAGTATCAGGCCCATCACACCGAGCAGCGCCGCGATCATCGCGCCCGCGCGGCGCGCGCCATGTCGCGCTCGTCCTCGCGCTGCCGCAGATCGGCGCGCTTGTCGTGCAGCTTCTTCCCCTTCCCCAGCGCGAGCGTCACCTTGGCGCGCCCGCGCGTGAAATGCAGATCGAGCGGAATGAGTGCGAGTCCCTGGCGCTCCACCGCACCAACGAGCCGGCGGATCTCGCGCCGATGCAGGAGCACCTTGCGCGTGCGAGTCGGGTCATGATTGAACTGGTTCCCCTTGTCATAGGGCGCGATGTGTGCGTTGAGGAGCATGACTTCGCCCCCATTCACGATGGCGTAGGCATCGGTGATGTTCGCCATGCCGTTGCGCAGCGACTTGATCTCGGTGCCCGTGAGCACGAGGCCGGCCTCCCACGTTTCCAGAATATGGTAGTCGTGGCGCGCACGCTTGTTCCGTGCGATCGTGGCTGTGGGGTCGGCGTCGGACCGGGGCATTGAGGACATGATGGGCAACCGCGCAAGTTAGGCCTCCCCTATGCGTTGGGCAACCAATTCGCGTTGACTTGGCGCACGGCCACGGGTAGGTTTCGGCCGCAATGCCGAAGTGGTGGAATTGGTAGACGCGCTGCGTTCAGGGCGCAGTGGGCGATAGCCCGTGGGGGTTCGAGTCCCCCCTTCGGCATCGATGCTCGAGCGGGCGGCGCACAGGTCGTGCCGCCCGCGCTGTATC
>JBOHTE010000042.1:0-5372 GCA_050733555.1 Gemmatimonadaceae bacterium
CGCTTCCCCGCGGCGCAGCGACGCGAAGCGGAGCGCGCCGCCCTAGCCCTACGCCGTCCACGCGGATAAATCACCTTGAACCCTCACCTCCCTGCACCATGACCGACATCGACGTCCTGCTCCAGGAAACGCGCACCTTCCCGCCGCCCGCTGCCTTCGCCAATAGCGCGACGGTGCACTCCGCCGAGATCTACGATCAGGCCGCGAAGGACGCCGAGTCGTTCTGGGCCAGCATGGCCAGCGACCTCGAATGGTCCACACCATGGAGCAAGGTGCTCGAGTGGAATCCGCCCTGGGCCAGGTGGTTCACCGGCGGCACGCTCAACGCGAGCGTGAACTGCCTCGACCGGCACGTGCGCACATCGCGCCGCAACAAGGCCGCGCTCATCTGGGAGGGTGAACCGGGCGATTCGCGCACGCTCACCTACTGGGATCTCTATCGCGAGGTGTGCAAGTTCGCGAACGTGCTGCGCCAACTCGGCGTGAAGAAGGGCGACCGCGTGGCGATTTATCTGCCAATGATCCCCGAGGCCGCGATCGCCATGCTCGCCTGCGCGCGCATTGGCGCGCCGCACTCCGTGGTGTTCGGCGGCTTCTCGTCGGATTCCCTGCGCGACCGCATCAACGATGCCGAGGCCCGTGTGCTGATCACCGCCGATGGCGGCTACCGGCGCGGCGGCATCGTTCCGCTCAAGCGGAACGCCGACCGGGCGGTGGAGGAAACGCCGTGCATCGAGCACGTGGTCGTGGTGCAGCGCCGGCCCGGCTCGGGCGGCGATGAGGCGTTCGCGCAGATGACGGAGGGACGCGACCACTGGTGGCACGTCCTCATGCAGAACGCGAGCGCCACGTGCGAGCCCGAGCAGATGGACGCCGAGGACGTGCTCTACATCCTGTACACGTCGGGCACGACGGGAAAGCCCAAGGGCATCGTCCATACCACTGGCGGCTACATGGTGGGGTGCTCCGCCACCACGAAGTACGTCTTCGATCTCAAGGAAGACGACGTGTACTGGTGCACCGCGGATGTGGGCTGGGTTACCGGCCACTCGTACATCGTGTACGGCCCGCTCGCCTGCGGCGCGACGTGCCTCATGTACGAGGGCGCGCCCGACTGGCCGGAGAAGGATCGCTTCTGGGAGCTGTGCGAGAAGTACGGCGTCACGATTTTCTACACCGCGCCCACGGCCATTCGCGCGTTCATGAAGTGGGGCGACCATCTCCCCGCGAAGCACGACCTGTCGCAACTGCGCCTGCTCGGCTCCGTGGGCGAACCCATCAATCCCGAAGCCTGGATCTGGTACAACCGCACCATCGGGAAGGAGCGCTGCCCCATTGTGGACACCTGGTGGCAGACGGAAACGGGCGCGATCATGATCACGCCGCTCCCGGGCATCACCGCCACGAAGCCCGGCAGCGCCACGATTCCCTTTCCCGGCATCGTCGCGGATCTGCTCGACGCGAACGGCAAGCGCATCGAGGTGGGCGGCGGGTTGCTCGCCATCACGAAACCATGGCCATCCATGCTGCGTACCATCTGGGGCGACCCGGATCGCTACGTGCAGACGTATTTCTCCAAGTGGCCGGGCCGGCCGGACCTGTATTTCCCCGGCGACGGCGCCAAGCGCGACGAGGACGGATATTTCTGGATCCTGGGCCGGGTGGACGACGTGCTCAACGTGGCCGGCCACCGCATTGGCACCATGGAGGTGGAGTCGGCGCTCGTGGATCATCCGTCAGTGGCCGAGGCCGCCGTGGTCGGCAAGGCGCACGACCTCAAGGGGCAGGCCATCGCCGCGTTCGTCACGCTGAAGGAGGGGGTGACGATCACGCCGTCGCTGCGCGACGAACTGCGCAATCACGTCGCGATGAAGATCGGCGCTCTCGCGAAGCCGGATGACGTGCTGTTCAGCGCGGACCTGCCGAAGACGCGCTCGGGGAAGATCATGCGCCGGCTGCTGCGCGACATTGCCGAAGGACGCGCCCTGGGTGACACCACGACGCTCGCCGATCCCGCGGTGGTGGCGCGACTCAAGGACCAGTACGAGGAAAAGGAAGGCTGAGCTGGCATGACGAGTCTGTTCCGGATGTATCTCGACCAGTGGCGCTCGCAGCTCGCGGGTACGCTCGGCACGTGGCTCACGTCGCGTCGCACGATCCACGGCATTCCCGTGACCGTCATCAACACCCGGAGCGACATCAGCACCGTGAAGGTGCTCGAGCGTCTCGAGGGCGCGCTGGATCTCATCGCGACGTATCAGCCGTGGCGCTTTCGGCGACTGCAGCATGACTTCGCGCGGATTCTCGTGCAGCGCTATCCCTGTCGTGCCGCGTACATGCCGCAGTCGCGCACCTGCGTGGTGGAGCTCACCTTCCTCGTGAACCCCGAATTCAACCTGGCGCAGCTCGCGTCGTCCATCGTGCACGAGGGCACGCACGCGCGACTCGATCGCGTGGGTGTGCACGTACCCGAGGATCAGCGCTACCGCGAGGAGCGGCTCTGCCGAAAATCGGAGGTGGAGTTCGGGCGGGCCGTGCCCGATGGCGAGGCCGTCGTGGCGCGCGCGCTGGAGGCGCTGCGGCTCTCGAATGAGGACGTGGCGCCGGTGATCGACTGGCGGGAGGCGCAGCGCCGGATCGAGCAGGCGGACCGCAATGCCCAGTCCTCCTCGTAAGGCGGTCGCCCACGTCACCCAAGAGCCGCCTCTTCTGGCCGATCCTCATTGCCGTCGTCATTGCCGATCGCGCCGCCAAGCGCGCGGTCGTGGCGGCGCTGAGTCCGGCGCTCGTTCCGCACGACATTGTCGGGAGCACCGTGCGATTCACGCTCTCGTACAACCCCGCGGCGGTGTTTGGTCTGTCCATCGGCCCGTGGTCACGCATCGCGCTCATCGTGATCACGCTGGTGATTCTCGCGATCCTGTTGCGCATGTACGTGCAGGCCGCCGCGCGGGATCGCATAATGGCGGTGGCGCTGGGCCTCATCTGCGGCGGCGCGCTGGGAAATCTGCTGGACCGCCTGCTTTCGCCGGCGGGGGTCGTGGACTTCATCGACGTGGGCGTTGGCGCGGTACGATTCTGGACGTTCAACGTGGCGGACAGCGGGATCACGGTGGGCGCAATCCTGCTCGCCATCGTGCTCTGGCGCACCGGGGGGCAGGCGCCCCGGCGCGAGTCCGAACCGGGCCGCCGCGACTGACAGGAAACCACTGCTGACGGGAGGGCGTATGGATGAGGAACTGTTCAACCTCGAGATCCGCAAGCTGCTCAAGAAGTTCGGCGTGACCGCGCAGCGCGAGATCGAGCAGGCGGTACGCGCCCAGCTCGAAAGCGGCGCACTCACCGGAAGCGAGACGCTCGACGTGCACATCCGGATGACGGTGGACCGTGTGCTTTCCGAAATGACCGTGGACGGAACGATCGCGCTGACGCGATGAGGGATCTCGCGGAAGCCGTGGCGCGGTCGCGCCGCGTCACGCGCATCATGGCGCTGGTTGCCGGCATCTTCTTCATCGCGGCCGGCGTGCTGTACTGGATTGGCGGGCGACAGCGCCTCGCGATCTACCTCGTCCTCATTGGCGTACTCGTGATCCTCGTACTCGGCCTGCGGCGCAAGCCGCCGGCGGCGTGAGCAACGTGCACCATTCCCCCGACCATGCGAACTCAACCATGCGTATCTTCACCCTGATCGCGATGACGTGCGCGCTGATCGCGGCGACCGCTTGCGACCGCTCCCCGCGCCAGAGTGCCAGCGCCGCGGCCGGGGCGGCCACCAGGGCTCCAGCCGGCAACATCACCATCACGTCCACCGACCGCGCCATTTCCCTGGCGTTCATGAACGACACGATCAGCATGGGACTGACCGACAGTCTGCTGCAGAGCACGCGGCGCGACATGGACACGTCAGTCGCGGCGGATTCCGGCCTCGGGAGCTTCATTGCGAAAACCGTGAAGGGCGCCGTCGGATCGGCGCTCGGCACGCGCATCACCTATCCGCTGTCGGACATCCGAAGCGTGCGATACGAGAACGGCGAGATCCAGTTCGACTATCGCCACAAGCACGCGATGTCGTTCGAGGGCATACGGGAAAATGGAGCGAAATCGGCGCTCGCGAGTTTCAGCCCCGACGACGCCCGGTGGTTCGTGGCGTCCGTGCAGGCCGCACTCGAACGACAGGCCGGAACGCAGTAGCGCGCCGGCCGCGGGGCCCGTGGCCCGGACCCTGCACGCAATCGGTGAGGAATTCTCCTGACTCCACCCCGGGGGTGCGTCATGGCAAAATGTGAGGTGTGCGGGAACGACTATTACCTTTCCTTCCAGGTAGTCACCGCCGGCGCCACGCACGTGTTCGACAGTTTCGAATGCGCCATCCACAAGCTCGCGCCCATCTGCGCCCACTGTGGCTGCCGCATCATTGGGCACGGCATGGAAGCGAACGGGACCTTTTACTGCTGCGCAAACTGCGCGCGAGAGGAAGGAGCCACCTCCATCAAGGACCGCGCATGACGACATCGACAGTCATCCCCTACCCGGACGCCACCGAATACGCGCCATACTTCGCCCGGTACATCGAGCGCGTTCCGGAGGGCGACATCCTCGACACCCTGACGCGGCAATCCGCGGAAACGGCCACGCTGCTCGCCGGCGTGTCCGAAAGCGAGGCGTCGTTCCGGTATGCGCCGGACAAGTGGAGCATCCGGCAGGTCGTGGGGCACATGGGCGATACGGAGCGCATCATGCTGTATCGCGCGCTCTCGTTCGCGCGCGGCGAACAGGCGATGCTCCCGGGATTCGATGAGAACGCCTATGTGGACGACGCGCGATTCGACGGGCGTTCAATGAAGGGGCTCGCTGACGAATTCCGCCTGGTGCGTGCGGCCACCATTCCGTTCTTCGCCGCGCTCACGCCCGAGGAGTTGCGCCGCGTGGGAGCGGCGAACAATCGTACCTACACGGTGCGGGCGCTCGCCTGGATCATTGCCGGACACGAGATGCATCACGTGTCGCTCCTGCGGGAGCGCTATCTGTCGGCCGTGCGCGCGCGCTGATTCGCGGAGCGAGGAGGAAGCAGATGCCGAAGTCACCCAGGAAGCCGCCGCCGCCCCGGAAGGACGAGGACACGGCGCAGGAACAGCACGCGGCGCCGCGCACGGTGGATCGCGTGGATGAATCGTCCAGGGAGAGTTTCCCGGCCAGCGATCCGCCCAGTTGGGCGCCGCTGCGCTCCGGGCCGCCGCGCAAGCGCGCGTGACCGCCGCGCGGGGGAGCACACCCGCGACGGGAAGCGACACGCACCGGCGCATTCTGGCTGTGGTGCGCCGCATCCCCCGCGGACGCGTGGCCACCTACGGTCAGGTGGCGCTCCTGGCGGG
>JBOHTE010000043.1:0-6462 GCA_050733555.1 Gemmatimonadaceae bacterium
GCCAGAGCCCACCCATCTGCCGCATATCCTGCTCGCCGTGCAGCCCGTGGATCACGGCTCCGGCGCCCAGGAACAGCAGGCCCTTGAAGAACGCATGCGACATGACGTGCCAGATACCGGCGGAGAATGCGCCCACGCCTACGCCCAGGAACATGTAGCCGAGCTGCGACACGGTGGAGTACGCCAGCACCTTCTTGATGTCCCACTGCTTGAGGCCGATGGTGGCGGCGAAGAGCGCGGTGACGGCGCCAACGACGGCAACCGTCAGCGAGGCGGCCGGCGCCATGGCGAAGAGGAACGACGTGCGCGCCACCAGGTAGACACCGGCGGTCACCATCGTGGCGGCGTGGATCAGCGCTGAAACCGGTGTGGGGCCGGCCATGGCATCAGGCAGCCAGACATACAGCGGGATCTGCGCGCTCTTGCCCGCGCAGCCCAGAAACAGCAAGAGGCAGATCGCGGTCACGACTGGACCGCCCACCGTGAGCGATCCCGCATGTGCCGCCACCGTGGTGAAATCGAGCGAGCCCACACTGCTCCAGATCAGGAACATCGCGGTGAGGAATCCGAAGTCGCCGATCCGGTTGACGATGAACGCCTTGAGTCCCGCGGAGGCGTTGGCCGCATCGTTGAACCAGAAGCCGATGAGCAGGTACGAGCAGAGCCCCACCCCTTCCCATCCCACGAACATCACCGGGAAGCTCGACCCCAGTACGAGGACGAGCATGAACGCCACGAACAGATTCATGTAGGCGAAGAACCGGGCGTAGCCGGGATCGTCCTGCATGTACCCGATGCTGAAGATGTGGATCAGCGTCCCGACGCCCGTGATCACCAGGACCATGATCATGGAGAGCTGGTCCAGTTGAAACGCCCAGTTGATCTGCAGCTCGGGACCCACAGGGATCCAGCTGAAGAACGTCTTTAGGAACGGCGTCGTCATCTCGCCCGGCATGGCAAGAAACAGCGCGACCGCCACGACGAACGCGAGCGCGACCGAGGCCGGACCGATGATGCTGACCAGCCAGGCATGACGGTGCCGGGGCGCCGGAGCGTGATCGTCCGCGTGGCTGTCCCGCGCCGTGCCGCCATGCGTGGCATCGTGCGGTGCAGCGGTGGGATCCGCCGGACCAGGGTGATACGCCGTCGTCACCGACAGCAGACCATTCAGCACGAAGCCGATGAGCGGCAGAATCGGCAGCAGCCAGACGCGTTCGGCAATCGTGCCGGCGAGCGGGTTGGTCATCGCCCCGCCAGCGAGGTGCTGGAGCAGCATCACCCTTTCAGGAGATTGATGTTCTTGAGGTCAACCGTCTCCTGGTGACGGAAGATGGAGATGATGATCGCGAGTCCCACCGCGGCTTCGGCGGCGGCAACCGACATGACGAAGAGCACGAACACCTGCCCCGCCATCCCATAGAGCCGGGAGAATGCCACGAAGGACAGATTGACGGCATTGAGCATGAGCTCGACGCTCATGAAGATGATGATGGCGTTGCGCCGCACGAGGACGCCGATGACGCCGATCACAAACAGCACCGCGGAGAAGAAGAGCGCTTCGGGAATCATGGTTCAGGCCTTCCGCTTGGCGAGCGCCACGGCGCCGATGATCGCCACCAGCAGCACGACGCTGGTGACTTCGAAGGCAAGGAGATATTCGTGGAAGAGCGGGTCGGCGATCGGCGTCACGACGTTGCGATCGGGCATGAGGTCCGGCAGCATGGGCGGCAGCCTCTGACGCAGCGATACGAGCACGGTCGCCAGCATCGCGATGCCGGCGGCGGCCGCCAGCAGTCGCGGCCACACGCCCTTGATGTCACTCACCTCGGATGGATGTCCCAGGTTGAGCAGCATGACGACGAAGAGAAACACGACCATGATCGCGCCGGCGTAGACGAGCACCTGGACGGCACCCACGAACTGCGCGTCCATCATGATGAAGAGCGCGGCCAGGCAGAACATCGTGTTCACCAGCCAGAGCGCCGCCGTGACCGGGCTCTTGCGCGTGACGAACGTGATCGCCGACGCCACCGCGATGAGGCCGAAGAGATCGAAGTTGAACTGATAGAGAAACCCGTACGTCATCACTCCCCTCTGGGATCGGCGGGATCCCACATCTCGCACACCGGGTGGGTCTGCGACGTGAGCCGCTCCAGATCGTACACAAAACCCGCGCGGCTGTACTCCGCATTCTCGTAATGCCGCCCCACGTGAATGGCCTCCTCGGGGCAGACCTCCTGGCAATAGCCGCAGAAAATGCAGCGGAATTCGTCAATCTCGTAGACGAGCGGAAAGCGATTGCCGTTCTCGTCCTCGCCCGGCACGAGCTTGATGCAGTTGGCCGGACAGATCTGCGGGCAGAGACCGCACGCCACGCACTTGGCCTTCCCGTTCTCGTCCGTGAGCATCCGGTGCGTGCCGCGCCAGCGCGGCGAGAGCTCCAACTTCTCCTCCGGATACTGCGACGTCACCTTGGGGCTCACGAGATGCCTGAAGGTGAGCGCCATGCCCTTGAGCATTGCGCGTACGTAGCTGGTCTGTTCGACCGGCCGCTCGAGTACCTTCACCTGAATCGTCATCCGTCAATCTCCCTGCACGGGCGTGAGCGCCGAACGCGTGCTCGCGGCGCGCAGGCGCGCGAGTTCCACGGCGCCCAGCCGCACATAGGCCGGGCTCAGAATCCGGCCGCGATCGAGAATCACGAACACCAGCACGGCGAGCATCAGATTCAACACACCCAGCATGGCCCAGTACGTCGGAATGAATCCAAGCGTGTGCGCCGTCGGTGAAATGCGCAGCGCGTCGAGCACGAGGATGGCGCCGGCCATGACCACGAGATAGGAGAGCGCGAGGGGAAGCATGAACTTCCAGCCCAGGCTCATGAGCTGGTCGTAGCGGAAGCGCGGCAGCGTCCAGCGGATCCACATGTAGAGGAACAGGAAGAACCCGGTCTTGAGCACGAAGAAGCCGAGCGTGATCAGCGTCTTCCACCAGACCCACGGCGCCGTATTCAGGGCGCCGCCGAACGGCACGCTCCACCCGCCAAAGAAGAGCGTCACCATGAGCGCGCTCGCCGTCACCATGTTCGAGTATTCGGCGATGAAGAACATCGAGAACTTCATCGCGCTGTACTCGGTGTGATAGCCGGCGATGAGCTCGGACTCGGCTTCCGGCATGTCGAACGGCAGACGGTTCGTCTCGGCGAATGCCGCCACGAGAAAGATGAAGAACCCGATGAGCAGCGGGAACGCGTTCCAGCCGGACACGACCTGCTGTCGGACGATCGCGTCGAGCGCGACGTTCCCGGAGAGCAGCAGCACCGTGACGGTCGCCATCCCCATGGCGACTTCGTAGCTGATCATCTGGGCGCTCGCCCGCAGGCCGCCCAGTAGCGAGTACTTGTTGTTGGAGCTCCATCCCGCGAGGACGATGCCGTAGACCCCGAGCGACGCGATGGCGAGGATGTAGAGAAACCCGATGGGCGCATCGGCAATGGACATGTTGACGACGCCCCAGGGCGTGCGCAGCGGAGCCGCGAAGGGGATCACCGCAAAGGTGAGCAGCGCCGGGACGAACGACATCACGGGCGCCAGGATGAACAGCGCCATGTTCGCCGCCGAGGGATACGTCTCCTCCTTCATGATGTTCTTCAAGCCGTCCGCGAGCGGCTGCAGCAATCCGTGTGGTCCCGCGCGATTGGGGCCATGCCGGTCCTGGATCCACGCGGACACCCTGCGCTCGGCGAGCGTGAGCATCGCGACGCCCACCATGAGGACCGTGAAGACGACAACGATCTTCACGATGGTGAACCAGAGCCACGGTGCGCCGTGCACCGGCGCGCCGGGATCGTAGGCATGCTGCAAGAGCAGCAGCGCGGCGTACGGCATCAGCGTGCCGCTCCGGCAACTGCCTGCGCCATCGACTGGCCGTGATAGCCCAGCGAGTCGTAGCTCATTCCCGCGAACTCCGGCCGCTTCGCCGCCAGATCGGCGAACGCCTGGCTGGCGAGCAGATAGCCTCCCTGCTCGCCGAGGAAGGCAAGCAGGTCGCCCGCCGACCACCAGACCGGGCGCGACATGCCGGCGCCCGCCCTGGCCTGCTGATAGCGCTGCACGCGGTTCCGCAGATTCGTGAACGTCCCCTCCTCCTCCACCACATTCGTGGCGGGGAGCGCCACGATCGCGTGTCGCGCCGCATCGGGCAGCACCGTACCGATCACGATCACCGCGCTGGCGCGCTGCATGGCCTCGACGTCACCCGGGGTGAGGTCATGATCCGCGACAATGAGGACGTCATTGTCCTGCATGGCGTCGAGCGGCGTATCGGATTTCCGGAAGCCCATGAGTTCCGCCCCGGTCACATTGGCGGCAAGTTCGGTGCGACGCGCCAGATCGGGTACACCGGGAAGCGGTGCTTCGGGGCCATGCGCCACGCGGAACCCGCCCGCGCCCCCGGTATGCTGCATCAGTCGCGAGAGCATCCAGAGCGATTCGTTGGAGAGCTTCGGGCTGGCCAGCACGAACGCGCGCCTGCCATTGAGATGCAGCGCCGCCAGACCGATCGCCTCGTCCCAGTCCGCGGCCACGAGCCGGTCATCGCGCCGCACCAGTGGCGCCTCGAGCCGGTCCGTGCGGTTCATCCAGCGATAGTCCAGCCGCCCCTGATCGCACAGGTAGTAGTGATTGACGTCCATGTTCGTGCGCGGCCGCATGCGCACCACCGCGTTGTCACGCGTCTCGACGATCGTGTTGCACCCCTGCGTGCAGTTGGGGCAGATCGACGGCGCACGATCCAGCTCCCAGGCGCGCACCTTGTGCAGGAAATCCTTGCTCAGCAGCGCCCCAACAGGACAGAGGTCGATGACATTGGCCGCCCACGGATGCGTGAGATCCTTGTCGTCCGCCTTGCCGACGACCGCGCGGTCGCCGCGCTCGCTCACGTTCAACGCCGTGTCCTGCGCCACTTCGGACATGAAGCGCACGCACCGTGTGCAGAGAATGCAGCGGTTCGTGACGTAGAGCACATCACCGCCAAAGTCCTCCGCGGGATTGAACCGCTTGGGATCCAGCGAGCGGCCCTGCGCCCGGCCTTCCCGGTACGTGTAGTCCTGCAGCTCGCACTCGCCCGACTTGTCGCAGATGGGACAGTCAAGCGGATGATTGAGGAGCAGGAACTCGAGCACGCCCTTGCGCTGCTCGAGCGTTCTGTCGGAGAACACGTGCACCACCTGACCGTCCGCGGCCGCCGTCGCGCAGGATGGCACCAGTTTGGGACTCTTCTCCACCTCCACGAGGCACATGCGACAGTTGCCCGCGATGGAGAGCCCCGGATGGTAGCAGTAGTGCGGCACGAGAACGCCCGCCAGCCGCGCCGCCTCGAGAATCGAAGTGCCGGCCGGCACGTTCACCGGCTGCCCTTCAATGGTGAGATTGATGGTCTGGGTATCCGCCATTATGCCGCGGCCGAGGCGCCCATCGGGCACCGTTTGCCTTTGATGTGTGCTTCGAATTCGTCGCGGAACTTCGTGAGCCCGGAGACGATGGGAACGGCGCAGGAATCACTGAGCACGCAGATGGTGGTGCCGGTCATGTTCGTGGAGAGTTCCTTCAGCGTGTCAAGGTCCTCCATGACGCCCTGACCGTGCTCGATGCGCTCGAGAATGCGCGTGGTCCATGCGGTTCCTTCGCGGCACTGCGTGCACTGCGCGCAGCTCTCGTGCGCATAAAAGCGCGCAATGCGCGCGATCTGCTTCACCATGCACTGCTGATCGTCGAACACGATGACGCCGCCCGACCCCAGCATGGTCCCCTGCGCGACGAAACCCTCGTAGTCCATCAGGCTTGCCTCCGCCTCCTCCATGGTCTGGATGGGAACCGACGAGCCGCCCGGGATCACCGCCTTGAATCGGCGGCCGGGCAGTGGCCCGCCGCACAGATCGTACAGGAAGTCCCTGAAGGGAAAGCCCATTTCCACTTCGTAGTTGCCCGGCTTCGCGATATTGCCGCACACGGAGAACAGCTTCGTCCCCGTGCTCTTGGCGCTCGAATGGGACATGCTTTTGTACCAGGCCGCGCCGCGCGTGATGATGTGCGGCACCGCCGCGAGCGTCTCCACGTTGTTGATCGTGGTGGGCATGCCGAACACGCCGGCCACGGCGGGAAACGGCGGCTTGATGCGGGGATTGCCGCGCTTCCCTTCAATGGAGTTCATCATCGCGGTCTCTTCCCCGCAGATGTAGGCGCCCGCGCCCTTGTGCACGTGCACCTCGATGCGCGTGCCCGTGCCCATGGCGTTCCGGCCGAGAATGCCCGCGGCGTAGGCTTCCCGCACCGCCGCCTCCATCACCGTGAGCGGTTCGGTGAATTCGCCGCGAATGTAGATGTAGCAGGTCTCCGCGCCAATGGCGTACGAGCCAATGGCCGCACCCTCGATGAGCGCGTGCGGCGTCCAGCGCATGATCTC
>JBOHTE010000044.1:0-2029 GCA_050733555.1 Gemmatimonadaceae bacterium
GGTGACGCGCTGCCCTCCCTACTCCCGCCGTTACCAGCTGCCAGCTACCAACTACCGTCGTTAAACCAGCAATCCCTCCCTCAGCAGTTCCTCCACCAATGCCATCACCTCGCGCCGCGCATCGGACTCCGCGACATCGTACTCGGCAGTGAGCGTCTGCACGATCTCGTCCAGACCGCTGTTGTGTTCGAGCAGCGCCCAGACGCGCGTGCCGGTCTCGTTGAGGGAGAAGTATCGCTTGCTGTGCAGATTGAGCAGCACCGCCCCATCGCTGAGCATCGCGGTGAGCGCGTCGCCGGAAATGCGGTAGCGTATCACGTCGCCAACCCCAGCAGCGTCTCCTGCACGTGGTGCAGTTGCCGCTCGGTGTGTTCCAACTGGAATCGCGGCACCCGCATGACCAGCTCCCGGAGCGCCGCGAGATGCGGCGCTGCAAGAATGTCCGAGAGCAGCACCGTCGACGACTGCCGCACGAGCCTGGACAGCGCGACCGTCTCCGACAGCGGTGTGATGGCGTCATCGCGCGCCCGTTCCAGAAACACCAGCGCCGCAATCGGCGCATGTTGCACCGCCCGGTACGTGATGGAGATCCGGTGTCGCGGGTCGGACCAGTCCACAGACGGATGGTGCGCGTGCAACTCCGGGAAGTAGTCCGCCAGCTCGATGCTCAGTTGCAGCGGCTCACGCCACGCACGCGCCACGAGGGTATCGCGCACGCGCTGCACCAGCACACCATCGTCACCAAGCACCCGCCACCCGGCACGGATCAATGCGTATGCAAGCGTGGACTTGCCGCAACCGCTCGCGCCCGCAAGAAGCCAGGCACGTCCATCAGGAGCAACGAGGCCCGCCGCGTGCAGATGGTAGAGGCCACGTTCACGCAGCACGATCTGGGCGCCAAGGCGCGCCAGTTCGCGGCGGGCGGACGATGGAGCGCCAGCATAGCCGGTACCGCGCACAAGCCGGCCATGCCGGACATGAAGCGCGGCATGGGCTACGGTGTGAAAGAGCACCGTGTCCGTGCCGTTGGCAACTGCGTCAATGAGCCCGTGGCGCCAGCCGTGCGCCACGGGCTCACTATTCGCGACCACCGCAGGAGACTGCGCCACCCCCGGCACCACGTGATCGGGGCGCGACACGAGTTACAGGATGCGGCGGTGTCCCCCCGCTCCCCCACCGAGCCCTGGCGGCGGACCGCCACCCAATCCCGGAGGGCCACCGCCCCCAGGCGGACCACCCGGCCCACCGGGCAGGCAGTTGGGGTTGTTGGGCGTGATGCTGCACGGGATCTGCAGCAGCGCGAACTGCAAGCCCAGATCGCCGCCCAGAAAGCTCTGCGTGAGTACCGTGAGCGATTCGTGACGGATCAGGCTCGGCGCCGTCCAGGCACGCTTTCTCAACTCAGGCGTCATGTCGTTGTTCACGCTCTGGAATCCCCGTGGCATCCGTGAACCCAAACTCCCGCGTTCAGACAAACAAAGCCAATGCGCGTGCGCTCGCTAGGGGGCCATTGGCCCCACGGAAAGCGATCCGATCGTGTACGTCACATGGAACCAGTCGGAGTTCGCCTTGCCGCTGACGCTCCCCGTCCCGAAGATGGCCGTGGAGGTGATCGGCAGTTGCAAGGGCATCGTCGGCAGAGATGCATACGTCGTGGCCAGCGTGTGCACGCCGTCGACATACAGTACCACACTGTCAGCCCCGAACTTCTGCAACTGATACGTGTGCCGAGAATTGGAGGCGGCCGGCGCACTCAGACTCGTGCTGATGAAGCCCCAGGTCGATAGAAACGACGGTGCGAACCTGACGAACCCCACTCTGTTCTGCGACAGTCCCACCATGGCCAGCTTGCGCGCATTGTCGGCGAGTCCGAATACGACTTCCGGCAAGCTCTGGCTCTTCCCGTTCTTGCTCACTTGCATGTTCGCCTCGATCACCGCCGGCGTTGCAGCCGCGAGCGAATCGGCCCGATAGAAATAGATGTTCTGACCGCCGCTCCCACTCAGCGTCAACGCACCCGATCCCCAGC
>JBOHTE010000045.1:0-5219 GCA_050733555.1 Gemmatimonadaceae bacterium
AGCCCGAGCACGTCTCGATGGCCAAGAGAAACAACGTCTGGGTGGCAAGGGAGTGTGCGCGCCTGGCGCGCGAGATCCTCGGCGCGAACGGGATCGTGGGCGAGTACCCGGTCTTCCGCCACCTGGCGAACATCGAATCGGTCTTCACCTACGAGGGGACGCACGACATCCACACGCTGATCCTGGGACAGAGCATCACCGGGATCAATGCGTTTGGGTGAGGCGGTTTTGAAACGGTCGCTGGTCGCTGGTCGCTGGTGGGTACAGGGCCACTGACAACGTAGGCCTGCGGCCGATCGGCGGTACGCTACCTGCGCGCAACGACGCCAAAGCATCTCTCCCGCGCACCGGATTCGTCGCCGGATTTGGGAGGCGAATACGCTGCGTCATCCGGCGCAGCGCCGCTCAGATCGTACAGCTCGCCCAGCGCCCCGTACGTTGCCACCCCCTCCACTCGCCGGCCAATGTGCGCGAGATATGTCGAGAAAAGGGAATCCTCGCGAATGCCGCCGCGCAGGAAGGGGTGCGAGAGCACGAGCCACACACGCTCGCGGCCGCGCAGCGAGTCCAGTTGCGCGGTGTAGCCGCGCCAGTCGGTCCGCGCGCAGGCACCAACCGTGAGGGCCGAGTCGGGAATTCCTACGCGCGGCGCATAGTAGCGAAATGCCTGCGCGGCTCCATAGTACACGTAGATCGTGTCACCGGGCTTGCGGTGCTGCGCGACGTACTCGGCGACGGGACGCAACTCCTCACGCAGAATCGGCAGATAGCGCGCGGTCGTGAGCGACAGCAGCGCGATGATGCCGAGCGCAATGAATGCTGCGGCGCGAGCAACTGATCGGTCCCGCGAGACGGCAAGTACCAGCCCCGCGCCCGCGCCAACGGTGAGAAAGAGCGCCGGCGCCACGAACAGCGTGAGTCGGGAGAATACCGGATAGAGGTGCAACGCTGACGCGGCGAGCGCGAACACGATGGGCCCGATGATGAGGAGCAGCAGTCCCCGCGCGCGGAACGCGAAATATCCGGTGCCCAGCACGAACAATACGAGCGCAACCCACGGCAGCCGGGGCGCGAAATGCCACTGGAATGCGCCGCGCGCGAGATTCGACATCCACTGCGCCGACACGACGACGCCGCTACGTACCGGCAGGAACGCCGGATGCCAGAAGGTCTTCAGGTAGGCGGCGTCGCCTGGCGCGAGCGAATGCAGCCCGTGCCACGTGGCGAGCGCCGCGCCGACGACCCACAACCCGAGCATGGTCTGAAGCAAGGGGCTGCCCCAGGGGCTGCCCCTATAGCTGCCCCAGGGGCTGCCCCTGGGCGCCGCCAGCAGCAGGAAGGCGGCCGCGGCGGCCAGCACGAACACGGACGGCTGCGTGAACCAGGGAAGGAGTCCGCCGGCGACGCCGAACACCACCGCACGCCGCCAGCTCCCGGCATGCGCGCGCACCTCGAGCGCCATGAGCAGGATGGCCAGCGCGCCCGCGGTGTCGAACGAGTACTGCTTGGTTTCGCTGGCGAAGTAGATCAACTGCGGCGCCGTGGCGAACAGGAAGAGCGCGAACGGTGCAGCGACGTCCGGCAGGATGCGCCGCGCGACGATGGCGAACAGTACGAGCGCGGCCAGGCTCGCGAGGAGCGGCAGCAGGCGCAGCGCGTACTCGCTGCTGCCGAGGAGCAGCACTGCGCACTTCTCCAGCCAGAGAAAACCCAGCGGCGCGAGCTGTGCGTAGTCGAGCGGTGCCGCGAGCCGGCCGAAGCCGCGCTGGATGATGTTGTGCGCGAGCGCCGCTTCGTCGAGCCAGAGCGAGCGGTCGGCCGCATACTGATAGATGCGGAGCACGGCGCCGAGCAGCACGAGTGCCGCGAGCATGGCGCGCGAGGTCAGACCGCGCGCCAACCGGTCGAGCGAGCCGTGTACGCGCGAGGCGTCAGCCACCGTGTCTGAACGGGAAAGCATGAAGCGGGAACGATGCGCGGCACGTGTGCACGCGGCAAGGCAATCCCGACATTCGGCTTGAACCACACCCTGCCCGGACTATCTTTCCCTCACCCATTACACGCGGAGAATTCACGGTGAAGATGGCCGTGTGCATCAAGCGCGTCGCGGACATGGAGACGCGCTTCCGGATAGCGGCTGATGGCAGGTCAGTGGATGAGGCCGGTCTCAAATTCGACATCAGTGACTTCGACGGATACGCCGTGGAAGTCGCGCTGCGGCTCAAGGAGCGGGAAGGGCAGGGCGACATCACGGTCCTCTCGCTGGGCCCCGACATCGTTCAGGAGCAGTTGCGCAAGGCGCTGAGCATGGGTGCGGATCGCGCGGTGCAGCTCAGGGCGGACCAGGTTCCGTTCGACGGACTCCTGATCGCTCGTGCGCTGGCCGATGCGCTGCGCGACGGCGGGTACGATCTGATTCTCTTCGGCCGCATGGCCATTGATTCGTCCAACCAGACCGTTGGTCCGATGACCGCGGAGCTGCTCGATCTGCCCTGCATCACCGCGGCGTCCAGGCTCGACATCGCGAACGGACGCGGCACCGCGCGTCGCGAGCTGGAAGGTGCGGCCGAAATGCTGGAGTTCCCGCTGCCGGCCGTCGTCACGATCGACGAGGGAATCGCGCGGCCGCGACTGCCGTCGCTCAAGGGCATCATGGGGGCAAAGAAGAAGCCGCTCGAGGTGAAGCCGGTGTCGTTCGGCGAACCGCATCTCACGGTGAAATCCATGGAGCTGCCCCCCGAGCGCACGGGCGGGCGCATCCTCGGCGAAGGACCCGCTGCCGTGCCGGAGCTCGTGCGCCTCCTGCAGACGGAAGCCAGGGTGCTGTAATGGCGAACACATTCGCGTTTGCCGAGACGCGCGGCGGAACGCTGCGCAAGGTGGCGCTCGAGACGGTGACGGCGGCACGGCAGATCGCTGACGCAACGGGTGGTGGTGAGGTGCACGCGCTGCTGATCGGCGCGCCCGGCGTCGCATCGCAGGCCGAGCGACTCGGGCAGCACGGCGCCGACGTCGTGATCGTCGTGGAGCATCCGGCGCTCGCGCTCTACTCGCCGGAGGTCGTGGCGGCGACGGCGGCCGAGCGCGTCCGGAGTGGCGGCTATCGCGCGGCGCTGTTCAGCGCGTCCGCGCAGGGGAAGGATCTCGCTCCCCGTGTCGCCGCGAAACTGGGCGTGAGCATGGCCGGTGACGTCACGGCGTTCTCGCTGGACGGCGACAGCGTGATGGTGAAGCATCCGGTGAATACCGGCAAGGTGATCGCGACGCTTGTACTCACCGGTGCGCCGGCTGTGCTCACGCTGAGGCCGGGCGCGGTGCAGGCCGCGGCGCATGCGCGCACGCCGCGCGTGGAGAATGCCGCGCCAGCGCTCGATCCTGCATCGGCGCGCGTGATGCCCAAGGAACTGATCACCGGCAACACGGCGAAGCTCGACCTGGGCGAAGCCCCGGTGATCGTGAGCGGCGGCCGCGGCCTCCGCGCGCCGGAGAATTTCAAACTGCTCGAGGAGCTCGCGGCGGCATTCGGCAACGCGGCCGTGGGTGCCACGCGCGCGGTGACCGACGACGGCTGGCGTCCGCACAGCGATCAGATCGGCCAGACCGGGCGCCTCGTGAGTCCCGACCTGTACATCGCGTGCGGCATCTCGGGCGCGATCCAGCACCTGGCGGGCATGCGCACCTCGCGCACGATCGTGGCCATCAACAAGGATCGCGAGGCACCGATCTTCAAGCTGGCCGATTACGGGATTGTGGGCGATGTGCTGGAGGTGGTGCCGGCGCTGACGGAGGCCGTGAAGAAGGTGAAGCAGCATTGAGTGCCTGGTCGCTGGCGGCTGGCGGCTGGCCGCTGGTCTGTGGGCCACCCGCGCGGGGGAGCGCCGCGGACCCTCGGTAAAGCGGGTCCGCTCTGCTCCCCCACCCGGGTGGCTCAGTGCTCGGCCCACTGTCGCCCTGCCAGCTACCTGCTGCCAGACATCAGCTACCGTCGTGAAGCCAGTAACCAGTAATCAGCTGCCGCTGCAAGACCGGTAATCAGCAACCGTCGGTAATCCGGCTACCAGCAACCAACTACCAACAACTAACAACCAGGTACCAAAAACCAGCATGCCCCTTCTCCCCTCCGCCTACCAGCCGCCGCTTCCTGTCGAGCGATTCATCCGCGCGGACGCGCCGGATGCGGAGGCGGTGCCGATGGATGTGGTGTTCGTGGGCGGTGGACCGGCAGCGCTGGCTGGGGCGATCGAACTGGCGCGACTGGCGCGCGAGGACGCGGCCGGTGGTGGGTCGCTCGGCGCGCTCGAAATCGCGGTGCTCGAAAAGGCCTCAGCGCTCGGCGAGCACTGTCTCTCGGGCGCCGTTGTGAATCCAGTTGCATTTCGGGAACTGTTTCCGGATCTCGGTGACATCGATTTTCCCTTTCGCACGCCGGTGACGCGGGAGCGGGTGTACTTCCTCACCGGTAGTCGAGCGCTGCGCATTCCCACGCCGCCCACGATGCGCAATCACGGCTACTTCGTGGCGTCCATCTGCGAGATGGTGCGCTGGCTCGGGGAGAAAGCGGAGGCGGCGGGCGTCAACATCTTTACTGGCTTTCCCGCTGAATCGCTGCTCGTGGAGGGCGAACGCGTCGTGGGCGTGCGCACCACGCCGTCGGGACTCGCGCGCGACGGATCACACGGGCCGTCATACGCGCCGCCAACCGATCTCACGGCGCGGGTCACGGTGCTCGCGGAGGGCACGCGCGGGTCGCTGTCGCAGGCGTACTTCCAGTGGCGCGGCATCACCTCGCCCAACCCGCAGATCTTCGCGCTCGGCGTGAAGGAAGTATGGGAAACCAAACGTCCGCTGGACGCGGTGGTGCACACCATGGGGTGGCCGCTTCCGGCGGACGCGTTCGGCGGAAGCTTCTTCTATCCGCTCGACGCAAATCTGGTGGCGCTCGGCCTCGTCGTGGGGATGGACTACCGGTCGGCCAACCTGGATGTGCACGAGCTGCTCCAGCGCCTCAAGTTGCACGCGCTGGTGCGCCCGTACCTGAAAGGTGGCGAGATGGTGGAGTGGGGTGCCAAGACCATTCCGGAGGGCGGCTTTTACGCCCTGCCCGAGCGGCGCTCCGGCGACGGTGTGGTGATCGTGGGTGACGGCGCGGGGTTCGTGGAGGTCTCGTCGCTCAAGGGGATTCACTACGCGATGCTGTCGGGCATGTACGCCGCGCGCAC
>JBOHTE010000046.1:0-3013 GCA_050733555.1 Gemmatimonadaceae bacterium
GTGATACGCACTGTCCAGTGTGCCACCGAAGTACTTCGAGATGACCGCATTCATGTCTTCGTAGTCGAGCGCGTCGACCATGTTCACATCGACACCGGCACCGAGCAGCTTGTCGATCCACGTCCAGCTATTGGCCAGGTTGCTCGACAAGGGGTAGTTGACTTTTTCCATATGCGTGGCGCCTGCCGCGGTCACGTCCGCAAAATCCGGATCAAAGTCATAGCCCGACGTGTTGGGCTGCAACGTCTTGGATCCCACCGCGGCTTTGAGTGCGCGAAGCAGTGCGGCGTAATCGACGAAATACTGGCCACTGGGCGGCCAGGCGCCGGCGCTGTTGGGATATTCGAGTGAGCCCAGGGGCGAGGTCCTGTCCTTGAGATTCCCCCCGAGGCTCCCGGATCCTTGGCTGTCAATGAACAACCCATCTTCGTTCGCGCTCAATCGGCGGAAGCGATCCGACTGATACGCCACGAGGCCGGGATCCGACGGGTTGATGATCCACGTGTAGGTATCCCATCCCCACGGCTTCAACCGATGGGCGGAGTCGGCAGGCTGTCCCACCTGGTGCAGGAAGGCAGTTTCCATGCGGTACTCGGGATGTGCCGCATACCACGCGACCGCATCGCTGTACCATTGTGACACGGCACTCGTGGGCGGCGTGGCGGTCGGGATGGTGGTCGCTTGGAGCAACACGTACTGGTAGTGCCGGATACCAGGATTCACCGCATGCCACGCTGTGGCATTACCGCCCATGACGAGGTCATAGTGCTGGCCGTCCCACGCCCGCTCTGTGCTGGTCCATCCATTTGGGTCATAGAAGTCTGTCAGGGCGATCCGGATGTGCTGCCAGTGAGGGGACACTGTACTGTATCCGCTGAACAGAGAGCCGACAGGTGGGGCAGGCGCAGGAGGCTGAGTTGGCTGTGTTGGCTGCGTCGGCGATGTGGGCTGCGATGACTCCGGTGGCTTGTTCTTCACTGTGATCGTGACGGACGCACTACTCGTGCTGTTTCGTGCCGTGACCTTCGCACCGCCCGCGCTTATCGCGGTGACCAAACCCGATTGTGTGACAGTCGCCACCGCTGTATTGGACGACAGCCAGGTCACCGTTGCATCTGGCACATTCGTGCCACTCGTAAACGTCACACTGGAGGTCAACTGAACGGTGGCGGGAACGGTCAGCGTGACCGACGATGGCGAGACCTTCACCCGGATCGCTGGCGGTGGCGTCGGCGTGACCTGAACTTTAGCATATGCGCCTGCAGAGGCAGAAGCGACGGAAATTCGAACGACGCCTGCTTTCCTCCCACGTACCACGCCGCTGTCACTGACGGTTGCCACTGTTGTGTCCGAGGACGACCAGTGGATTTCACTGCTGATGGACTGAAACTGCTCGTCCTGAAACTGGGCCTCGAGGCGTACGCTCTGTGATGTGCTAATGGTCGCGGCCGCTGGCGACACCAGCACCCATTTGACCTGGTCAACGTTTGGCGGGAGGGCTTCCGAGGGAAAGGGTGCGCGATCAACGCATGCGGACAACATGAGTGCTCCCGCGGAGATCGCACGGAGTTGGAACGACGGGCGATACGGCATGGAATCGCTCCCGGTTCGAGTTCCCTTCGGCGGCCAGACGGGCATGACGCGGGAGCCGCGCTGTAGCCTCATGGCTTTGCGACCTCGCCTTTCGGACGAGTGTGCCTTGATCACAGAAGACTGATAGCCTGAAGCGATCCGGTGACGGTGGAATACGGTGGTATTCTGTGAAGGACGACGGTGGGGCCGACTGGTCACGCCGCGCGAACGATTCGACCGCGAATGCGATGCCCGCGCTCCGCACAAGCAAGAATTGTTCTCACCTGTCGCCAACTGCTGCACTTCGTAAGAACAGTTACGCAGCATCTCAGTTGCGAATAGCGTGGTCGCCGCACGATATTCGGCACCGTACCGCGAAGTCGTGCGGGCGAACATCGTGTTGCACGCGGCCGACGGATTCCGGTTTTTCCTCCTCGCGTCGTCGTCTCCGTCAAAGCCCTCGCGTGTGAACTGCCCACGCGACACGCTGTACCCCTCTCGCGCTACAGTTCGCGCGACTGGTGGTCGAGCACGGCCAGACGGCATCGTCCACGACACGTGACGCCCCGCGCGTACCGCCATGTTCCAGTGGATCGGACCGGTGGTGAACCCTCCCGACTCGCCACATCGAGTGACCGTAATAGTGCCATACTTTCGGATGCGGGCACGGCGTCACATCAGCCTTGCTCCTACCTGTTGCCCGCACGTCGTTGCCGGGGCGGAGCGAGAGCAGATGGCGACGGTTGTGCCCCATTGCCTGAGCCCGCATAATATGCCCCAATGCTGATCCTCCTTCTGCTCATCATTGTCGTCGCGCTCGGCTGGTTCGGCTGGACCTTCAACCGACTTGTCGCGCTGCGCAATCGCATGCGCGCCGCGTGGGCCAGCATTGACACGCTGCTCAAACGGCGCGCGGACCTGATACCCAATCTCGTGCAGGCCGTGCGCGGCTACATGGCACACGAGCAGGGCACGCTCACGGACATCGCCGCCGCGCGCGCCGCGGCGCTGCAGGCCGGTGGTGCCCCCAGCGACACGGAGCAACGCGCTCGCGCGGAAAACGCCCTCACCAGCGGCGTGCGCCAGCTCTTCGCCGTCGCCGAGGCGTCTCCGGACCTCAAGGCGAATCAATCGGTGCTCGCGCTGCAGCAGCAGCTCACCGAAACGGAGAACGACATCGCGAGCGCGCGCCGCTACTTCAACGCGGTCGTGCGCGACTTCAACACCCTGCGCGAATCCTTCCCCACGCTGCTCATCGCGGGCCCGCTCGGCTTCCAGCCCGGCCAGTACTTCGAGCTCTCCGACATTGCCGAGCGGGATGCGCCGGCCGCCGACATCGGAGCACCGCAGTGACACATCGGATTGTCAGCCAGGCGCTCGCGGGCTTCGCGCTCGGCGCCGCGCTCTGTCTGCCGCGTGCATCACGCGCGCAGGATACCGG
>JBOHTE010000047.1:0-7359 GCA_050733555.1 Gemmatimonadaceae bacterium
TGTCATCATCTCCAACTGCGTGATCAACCTCTCGGGCGACAAGGCGCGCGTGCTTGCGGAGGCGTTCCGGGTGCTCCGCCCGGGCGGCCGCTTCGCCGTGTCGGATGTGGTGGTTCAGGGTGAGTTGCCGGCTGACGTGAAGCGAAGCATGGAACTCTGGGTGGGGTGCGTGGCCGGCGCGCTTCAGGATGATGAGTTCGTCTCGCTGCTGACGAACGCCGGCTTCGCGGACGCGAGCATCGAGATGACGCGCACGTATGACATCGAGGATGCGCGCGCCTTCCTCGTGAATGCCGGAGTGGATGTGGATCGCGCGGCCGCGGAAGTCGCGGGCAAGGTAGGCGCGGCGTTCGTCCGAGCGCGCAAACCGGTGCGCTGAGCCCCGGCCTGGGCCAACGCTCGATCTGGCGCAGGGAGCCGGCGTATCTCTTCTGTTCGTGCTGTTGGGGCTGTTTCTCCCGGATCTCCCGGCTTACCGCAACGGCCTCGTGCGCATCGGGCTCGCGCGGCATCGCGATGGTGCTCACTGGAGCGCTGTCGCTAGCGGCTCCCACGAGCTCGCCGCGGTACGCGTTGCCTTCAACGCTGTCTTCCAGATTCGTACGTCCGCACTCCTCGGCTGGGTCTTTCTCGCGGTGGCTCCCGGCTGGCTGGGGGGGACCGCTGCCGCAGTCTGCAGTTCAATGTGAGCGATCGCGAAGAGCGTACTGATATTCCTCGCGTTCCCGCTGCGTGCCGGCTCCGTCACGCGGCGCGCGCTGGTTGCCCGCGATGGCGCGGCGTGGTAGACCGGGACGTTCATGCCGAGCTTTGGGGCCACGGCCCGGCTCGGCCGGAGTGCGGTTTTCCCGCACAGAGTCTGCTTCCCTGCCCTACAGCGCGACTGTGACGCGCGATGCACTATGCGATGGCGCTCGTGCAATGCCGTAGATCGTCCTCACCATTTGTCGAAGGAGATGGAGCATGAAAACCAACTCGCAACTTCAGGGGGATGTGGTGGCGGAGCTTCGGTGGGAACCGAAGATCGAAGAGGCGAACATTGCAACGGCGGTGCACGACGGCATCGTGACGTTGAGTGGCCACGTCTCAACTTTCGCGCAGAAGCTCGCTGCCGAGCGCGCCGCCGAGCGCGTCGCTGGTGTCAAGGCCATTGCCAATGAACTGGACGTCAGGATTCTGGGCATCAACGAGCGGACTGACACGGACATCGCGCAGGCGGCCCTCACCGCCCTGCATTGGGACGTGGAAGTTCCCGATCGTATCACAGTAAAGGTAGACAAGGGCTACGTCACGCTGGATGGCACCGTCGACTGGTTCTTCCAGAAGGCCGCTGCGCAACGAGCCGTCCGGAATCTCACTGGCGTCAGAGGAGTGTGGAACAACATCGCGCTCAAACCCAGGGTCGCCGAGAAGGATGTGACTCGGAGGATCAAGGAAGCGCTACACCGTAGTGCCGATCGCGAGGCGGATCGCATCACCGTGGATGCGGCCGATGGCCGGGTGACGCTCCGCGGCAGCGTGCGCTCCTACGCGGAACGCAAAGACATGGAGATGGCGGCATGGGCCGCGCCCGGCGTCGCAGAAGTCACGGATCTGACATCGATCAGCAGCATCTGACATGGCGGTTGTGCGGGTCGTCGCACTCCAGGGTGTGGCGGCCCGCCAGCGCGGGAGGGCTCCATGCATACGAGCGAAACAGTCCGCGCGACAGAACACCCCGTGCGCATTGCCATCGATGGCATTGTGCTCGATGGGGAGTTGGCCATCCCGCCGCTGGCGCGCGGGATCGTGGTGTTCGCGCATGGCAGTGGCAGCAGCCGGAAGAGTCCACGCAACCGTTTCGTCGCGCGCGAGCTGGCGCGATCGTCGTTCGGCACGCTGCTGCTCGATTTGCTGAGTCGCGAGGAAGAGCAACTGGATGCAGCCACGGGAGCGCTGCGCTTCGACATCCCGTTCTTGGCGAACCGGCTGAGCGCCGCGACGGACTGGGTGGTCGCGGAGCCCGCGCTGCGATCGCTGCCCATTGGGTACTTTGGCGCAAGTACTGGAGCGGCAGCCGCACTCGTGGCGGCATCCCATCGTCGCGAGGAAATCCGGGCAATCGTCTCGCGCGGCGGACGACCGGACCTTGCGGGCAGCGCGCTGCGGCGGGTGCGCTGTCCAGTCCTGCTGATCGTCGGCTCGGCCGACGTCGGAGTGCTCGAGCTCAACCGTGATGCACTGGCACAACTTGGCGGACCCAAGGCGCTCGAGCTGGTCCCCCGTGCCACGCATCTCTTCGAGGAGCCCGGCGCACTGGAAGACGTGGCGCAGCTCGCCCGGTCATGGTTCGACCAGCATCTCCCATCGCACCGGAAGGGCAGTCCCCATGACGCCTGGTGAGGGCAAGGAGGATTCCGTGAGAAAAGTAGCGGCAACGCTCACCGCCCCAGCGACGCTCACCGCGCCGGCAGTGCCGAGTGGCACATCGCGTACGGGGCCTCTTCTGGTCGTGACGACAGGAGCCGATGGCCGCGCGGCACTGCAGGCCGCCAGACTGCTCGCCGACCGAAATGCAGCCGCAGTCAAGCTGCTTTCGGTCGTCGAGCCCGATCCGTCCACCGTCTTCGAACCGCAATTCGCTGTCTCCATGCCCGAGTACACGCAATTCAGAATGGATGTGCGCAGGGACGCCGTGGTCCAGCAGCGCCGCGCGGTCATGGGCGAAGACAGCACATGGCCCATTGACGTGCAATTCGGGGCTCCGTCGCCCGCCATCGCCGCCGAGGCCAACCGGCTGGATGCAGCGCTCATCATCATGGGAAGCGGCCGGCACGACCGGATCACGCGGTTGCTGACTGGCGAGACCACACTGCGCACGATTCGTTCTGCCTATCGGCCTGTGCTGGCCGTGGGCGATGCATTCCCCGCGCTCCCACGCGTGGCCGTGGCAGCTGTGGATTTCAGCGCGTCGAGCGTGGCTGCCGCGCGCACGGCGCTCGATCTCCTGGCGCCTGATGCAACGCTGTACCTGGTGCACGTGTGGTACCGGCATGGCGATCACCCCTCCATGAAGGAGGAGGATGACGCGTATGAGCAGCGTTTGCCTGACCTCTTTGCTCGGCTGCAGACGGAGCTTCATGCGGCGCCAGGTATTGCCGTGCAGCACGTGTCCCTGCTCGGTGCGCCCGTGGAAGAGCTTCTGCAATTCGCGGAATCGTACGGCGCGGACCTCATTGCGGCCGGCAGGCAGGGACATGGGTTCCTGGAACGCCTGCTCGTGGGAAGTGTGACGACGGCGCTGCTGCGCGGTGCGAGCTGCGCGGTGCTGGTTGTGCCTGAGCCCGCGATCCAGGACGCGGATCGGTTCGCACGGGAGGTCATGGGGGTATCGGAAGCGCATGCGCCGAAGGAATGGGCCGCCGTCCTCGATGCCTTCTCCCGTCGCAATCAGGGGCGGCGGACGGTGCTCCAGGTGGACGATCCGCACGTCGGCGTGCAGGTGCAGGCTACCGGATACGCGCTGCTCGGCGCCGCCTACGATCACAACGACCGCCGCGCGGAGCTCATGCTCGGCGACGCAAGCAGACATACTCGCTATCTGACACACGCGATCGAAGCCGTCACCGATGTCAGTGTCCGCGCGGACCCGCATGGCCGGGATACGGCGCTGCACATCGTATATGCGGATGGCGAGGTGCAGCTCACGTTTGTCCCGTCGCACACGACATGACGAGCAGGCTTCGAGACCGCGGGGGTGAACGATGCTGAAACCATTTCCGGATCGTTGCGAGGCCGGCCGGGAGCTGGCCACGAAGCTCAGCCAGTTCGCGCCAGCTCGGTGTGCCGGGTCAGGCAGAGTTTGCGATGGGTGCGATTGCCACGGGCGGAGTGTGCGTGCTGCAGGAGGACGTCATCCGGACGCTCGATATCAACCCCGAGCAGATCGAACAGGTGGCGGCCACGGAACGACGGGAGCTGGCCCGACGTGAGGCGGTCAATCGTGGCGGTCGCCCTCCGCTCGACGTCCAGGAGCGCACCATCATCCTGATCGATGACGGGTTGGCCACCGGCGCGACCATATCGGCTGGCGTAACGGCACTGCGCGCCCAGCACCCCGCCGCCATTGGGGTTGCCATCCCGGTCGCGGCGCCCAGCACCTGCGAGGCCATGCGCGCTATCGCCGACGCCTGCATCTGCGCGCGGGAACCGGAGCCGCTCTATACCGTGGGCCTCTGGTACCGCGACTTTGCGCCGACCACCGACAGCGATCGGCAACGCCCGCTTCGCGCTCATCGGTGAAGCGTCGCATGGCACCCACGAGCTCTAGCGTATTCGCGCCGAGCTGACGAAGCGCCGGATCCGCGAGCACGGGTTCACCGCCATCGCCGCCGAAGCGGATTGGCCGGACGCCTATCGGGTGAGCCGCTACATCCGCGGTGGCTCCTCTGATGCAGATGGGATCGAAGCGCTCGGCGGCTTTCGCCAGTTTCTGCAGTGGATGTGGCGCAATGCCGACGTGTTCAACGTCGTGGGCTGGCTGCGTTCCCACAACGATGCGCTGCCGGACGGCGAGATCAAGGTCGGCTTCTACGGCCTGGATCTCTACGGCCTGCACGCATCAGCGGAACGCGGAGCGGAACGCGGAGCGGAACGCGGAGCGGTATTATCGCGGGATGTTCGGCAGCAGTGTGTCATCGCGGAACCTCCGTGATCAACGCATGGCAGATGCGCTGTCTGCGCTGGAGACGTTCCTCAACACAATGCATGCACGTGCCAGGATCGTCGTGTGGGCGCACAATTCGCACGTTGGCGGCGCGCGGGCCACGCAGATGGGCGAGAGCGACGAGTTGAACATCGGGCAGCTCACGCGCCAGCAATACGGGCGGGACGCCGTCCTGTTCGGCTTCACGACGTATACCGGCACTGTGACGGCCGCGTCGAACCGGGACGCTCCGGCCGAGCGCAAGGTGGTGCGGCCGGCGCTGGCCGGCAGTTACGAAGCACTCTTACACGATGCGGGCCCTCGCAACTTTCTTTCGACCCGCGTCAGCCTGCAGAGGCCGTGAGCGCGCTGCGAACACCGCATCTCGAGCGAGTCATCGGGGTGATCTATCGCCCCGACACGGACCGCCTCAGTCATTACTTCGACGCGTGCCTGCCGGCGCAGTTCGATGGTGTATTCCACTACGACGACACTCGTGCGGTGGAACCGCTGGAGCGCACCGGAACCTGGGAGCGCGGCGAGCTTGCCGAAGTGTATCCAACCGGCATTTGACGCATTCCGTTATCGAGCCATTCGGAGTCCGGCCGGTCGAACCCAACGGAAGCGCAACGGCTCGTTCACGCCGAAGACATCCACGTCCGGCCCGTCGGAGAGCACTGCCTGATCGATGACAGTGCGGATCACCTGCGCATACGGCAGCGGCTGACGATCGTCGCCCGTCATGACGTCGCCGAAGGTATCCAGTCCGAGCTCGATCGTGGCTGTCATTCGATGTTCCCCTGTCAGCAGCGTTGGAGTTGAAGCAGCATTCACGCGCCCGTTCACGCGCCCGTTCACGCGCCCGTTCACGCGCCCGTTCACGCGCCCGTTCACGCGCCCGTTCACGCGCGCGGTAGATTTCGGGTGAACCATTCACGGAGTCGCGGCATGTTCAGTGTCCTCGGTCTGCACCACGTCAGCGCGATCGCGAGCGACCCGCAGCGCAATCTCGACTTCTACGCGGGGCTGCTCGGCCTGCGTCTCGTGAAGCGCACCGTGAACTTCGATGATCCGCAAACTTATCATCTGTACTATGGTGACGAAGCAGGGACGCCGGGCAGCGTCATGACGTTCTTTCCCTGGCCGGGCGCGCGGCGCGGGCAACAGGGAGCAGGCCAGGTGGCCATCACGTCGTTCGCCGTACTTCCCGGCTCCATCGGCTTCTGGGTGGAGCGCCTGGTGCGGCACAGCGTGCAGCACGAGCAGCCCGCGCGGCGTGGCCGTGGATCCGACGCCGAGCAGGTGCTTGCATTCCGAGACCACGATGGGCTGATGCTCGAGATCGTGGGGCACGCAGGCGCGGAGGAACGGCCGGCGTGGGAACACGCATCCGGCATTCCTGCGGAGCACGCCATGCACGGCTTTCATGGCGTGACGCTCTGGGTGGACGAGGGAGCGCCCACTGAGCACGTGCTCGTGGATACGTTGGGCTTCCGTGCGGCGCACGAAGAGGGCACCACGAAGCGCTATGTGATTGGTGACGGCGGGCCGGCGCGCCAGGTCGACGTGCGCATCGTGGGGGGATTCATGCGGGGAGCGAGCGGCGCCGGCACCGTGCATCACGTCGCGTTCGCCGTGGAGGATGACGCCGCGCAACTGGACGTGCGGCAGCGTGTCCTCGCTGCGCGACTGCATCCCACACCGGTGATTGACCGACAGTACTTCCACTCGGTGTACTTTCACGAGCCCGGCGGCGTTCTGTTCGAACTGGCGACCACGCTGCCTGGTTTCACGGTGGATGAGCCCGCGGCGCATCTCGGCGAACATCTCAAGCTGCCGCCGCAGTACGAACCGCATCGCGCGGAGATCGAGGCCGTGCTGCCGCGCATCCATCTGAGCGTGCCGCAGTCGGCGGCGACGCTGTTCGCCGAGGCGACTGGACCGGAGGATGTGAGCGGCGATGCACTCGGCTTCGTGCACCGCTACATCCCGCCCGCCGACGATGGCGCGCTCACGGGAAGCACGACACTGCTGCTTCTGCACGGTACGGGCGGCGACGAGGAGGACCTGCTGCCTCTGGGACGGATGCTGCTGCCGGGCGCCGGCATGCTGAGTCCGCGCGGCAAGGTGCTCGAGCACGGCGCGCCGAGATTTTTCCGGCGAGTGGCGGAGGGCGTCTTCGACCAGGAGGATCTCGCGCGTCGCACGGAGGAGCTGGCGGACTTCGTGCGCGCCGCCTGCGCGACGTATCAGCTCGAGCGGGGCGGCATCGTGGCGGTGGGATTTTCCAATGGCGCAAACATCGCTTCGAGCCTGCTGCTGCGGCGACCGGGCGTGCTGCGGGGCGCCGTACTGCTCAGTCCCATGCTCCCGTTCGAGCCCGAGGTGCTGCCGCACCTCGAGGGAACGGCCGTGTTCATTGGAGCAGGGCGCACGGATCCGATCGTGCCGGCGAGCCAGGTGGAACAACTGGCGGCCATGCTGCGAAGCGCCGGCGCGGACGTGACGGTGCACTGGGAAGCTGGCGGGCACGCCGTGGCGCAAGGCGAGGTGGCCGCAGCGCGGGAATGGATTGCGCAGTGCCTGGCGATCAATGGCGATCAATAGCGATCAATGGGGTCAGAGTCGATTGATCAACAATGGGATCAATGGGGTCAGAGTCGATTGATCAAGAT
>JBOHTE010000048.1:0-2980 GCA_050733555.1 Gemmatimonadaceae bacterium
TACATGCCGGGCACCGAAGGCCGCTATCCGCTCACGCCGGGGGCGCACACGCTGCGCGTGGTGTCGGCGATCAAGGGGAAAGCGCTCGTGAAGTGCAGCGGCGGAACGCTGGGCGCGACGACCGCGCTGACGGTGCAGGCGGGCCAACGGTATCTGGCGCTCATGTACGGACTGTCGAGCGACGGGTTCAAGGTGGTGACGGCGGGGATCGATGCGCCGTAGGCGTGATCGCGGGTGGCCGCGCTATCGCCCAAATTCCGCCTCGAGTTGCGCCACCGACGCCATGATGTCCGGCTCGTCCTTCACCGCAGCCAGTGGTTCCAGACGAGTGCGAATGGCGGACCAGTCGAGCTCCGGTCCGCGGCGGCGCGCAATGCCCAGCACGTCGGCGCGATCCTGCAGTCGGTGGGCGAACGCCTTCATGACAAGCAGGTCTTCCGCCGAGCAGATACGCAGCTTCACACCCGGCTGGAACTCGACCCGTATTGCGCGGCTGATCATCTCGTCTTCGAAGGGAAGCGCCGCGAGCGCGATGTCGACATCCACGGCGCTCGGCGCGGCCGTCCGCAGCAGCAGCACGCGATGGTCGAGGGCGAACCGGCGCGCATCCTCGACACGCGCCGGGAAGCTCCGGAGCAGCCGGTCGACGAACGGCGCTTCGCCGCCGAAGCCGGTGAAGAGCGACAGATCGATGTCCCGGGTTGCTCGCGGCTCGCCCCAATGCTGGAGGGCCACGCCCCCTATGAAACAGGCATGCCAACCCTGCGCTTCGATGAACGTCTGGACGCGGAGTGCCTGCCGGAAGAGCTCGATCACCGTCGGAGACGCGCGAAGAGCTGCTGCTGCACCACCAGGCCGGACGTGTCCGCTGGCCGCGCGTGGCGCAGCGCGTACTCGAACGCATCCGCAAGCTGGACGAGGGCGGCGCGGGTATCGAGCTCACGCAGTTCCCGGCGCTTGAGCTCTGACAATGCCTCGCCGGCCCGCGCCCAGATACTGGCCCATTGGCGGATAGCGGCATCGCCGGCCGGTGGGGTTGACGGTTCGTTCTTCACGGGGTGTGATTGTGGCGTGAGGTGAGGCATGGGTGAAAGATAACCATCCCCGGCCGGATGTCTGAATGATTGCGCGACGGCGCTCACCCCGTCCGCTTCGCATACTGCCGCACGGCCAGCGTGAGCACCACCGCCCCGTATACCGCCAGAATCGCGAACGGCACCACCACGTCGCGCACCCCCGCACCCTTCATCATCACCGCGCGCATGATCGCCACGAAGTACATCACCGGATTGAGGTGCGCGAGCCACTGCGCCCACTCGGGCATGCTCGTGAGCGGCGTGAAGAGCCCGCTCAGCAGGAGGTAGATGAGCAGCAGAAAGAACACCACGAACATCGCCTGCTGCTGCGTGTCGGCCACGGTGGACACCCAGAGCCCGATGCCCAGTGCGGCCACGAGATACACGGCCGCGATCAGCGCGAGGAGCGCCAGGCTCCCGTGCACCGGAACGTGAAAGAAGATCATGGCGATCGCCATCCCCACGGCGAATTCCACCAGCGTGATGGACCAGATGGGGATGAGCTTCCCCGCGATGAACTGCGCGCGCGTCACCGGGGTGACGTTGAGCTGATCGAGCGTGCCGATCTCCTTCTCGCGCGTGATGTTGATCGCGGTGAGCAGCGTGCCGGCGATCGTCACCAGTTCCACGAGAATGCCCGGGATCATGTAGTCGTGATAGCTGAGCTCCGGATTGAACCAGTTGCGCGCGCGGATCTCGATGCGGGGCTGGCCGGGTGAGGGAATGGGCTCCGGCGTGGCGCTCACGGTCTGCACGGTTGGGTGCAGCGCGGCCGACAGTTCGGCGCCGTAATCGGTGATGATGCTCCGGGCGTAGCTCGCCGTGACGCCCGCCGCGGCACCGTCCTTGGCGTCGAGAATCAGTTGCACGTGCCCCGTGCGCGTGCGCACGACGTCGCGCTCGAACTCCGCGGGGACGTTCACGATGGCGCCCGCGGTGCGGTGCAGCATCGCCTGGTCCGCGAGCGCCATCGATGGGGATGCGCCGACTACAGTGAACCGCCCCGACGCCACCAGCCGCGTCACCAGTCCGCGCGACGTCACCGTGTGATCCCGGTCCACCACGTAGAGCTTCGCGCGCGTCACCGCGAACGTTGCGGCGTTGGCCAGGATCACGAGCTGGATGATGGGCATGAGCAGGATCTGCGCGAGCATGAGCCGGTCGCGGAAGATCTGCCGGTATTCCTTGCGAAGCAGGAAGCTGAGGGTGCGCATGCGTCGCGGCGCTCCCTACGCGAGCCGCGCGCTGAAGCTGCGCACCGCGGCGGTGAGCAGCACGATGGTCATGAGCCCGAGTACCGCCGTCTCCAGCCACAGGTTCGCGAGCCCCACGCCCTCGAGCATGATCCCGCGCGCGATCACGATGAACCAGCGCGCGGGCACGATCACGCTCACCACGCGCAGCCATGCGGGCATGCTCGCGATGGGGAAGATGATCCCCGAGAGCAGTACGTTGGGCATCATGGTGCCCACCAGCGCGCCCATCATCGCGGTGCGCTGTGAGCTGGTGCGCGCGGCAATGAGCACGCCGAGCGCGAGCGACACTAGCGTGTAGAGCAGCGACTCGCCGAGCAGGAGCGCGAGGCTGCCCTGGAACGGGACGTGAAAGACACCGGCCGCGGCGGCGAGCACGACCAGCGCGATGATGAACCCCAGCACGATGTAGGGCGCCACCTTGCCCACGATGATCTGCCACGGGCGCAGCGGCGACACGAGCAGCGTCTCGAGCGTGCCGCGCTCCTTCTCGCGCGTGAGCGGGATGGCGGTCATGAGCGCCGAGATCAGCGTCAGCACCAGCGCGATGAGGCCGGGCACGAACAGGTTCACGCTGGCGAGCGTGGGATTGAAGCGCATGCGCTGGTCGAGCACGATGCGCACGGGGGGCGGGGGGGCAGGGGCAGCCCC
>JBOHTE010000049.1:0-1439 GCA_050733555.1 Gemmatimonadaceae bacterium
CCACATCGCCATCACCGGCACCAGCTACGGCGGCTACGCCACGCTGTACACGATGGTGCGCCACTCCGACGTGTTCTCGGTGGGGATCGCGAACTCACCGCCCACGGATTGGCGGCTGTACGACACGATCTACACCGAGCGCTACATGGGCCTGCTGCCGGACAACGCCGCGGGATACGACTCGAGCTCCGCGGTCCGCCACGCGGCCGCGCTCACCGGCCATCTCCTGCTCATTCACTCCATGATGGATGACAACGTGCACCCGCGGAACACGATGCAACTGCTCACCGCGGCCACCAACGCGGGGCGCAACATTGACCTGCGCATCTATCCGCCCGGCGCGCACGGCGCGGCGTACAACCTGCAGAGCTATCACCTCATTGAGCAGCAGACGGACGCGTACTTCGCGCGCTGGCTCAAGGGAGACTGCGCCACGACGAGCACCGAGGCAGCCGCCGGGATGAAGAACCGATGACCACCGAGAGCCAGCCCGCACTGGCCGAGCGGCTGCGGGCCCTGCATCACCCGCCACTGGCGCCGCTCATCCTGCCCAACGCCTGGGATGCCGCCAGCGCGCGCATCATCGAGCAGGCCGGCTTCCCGGCCATCGCCACCACCAGCGCGGGCGTGGCCTGGTCGCTCGGCTATCCCGATGGCGAGCGCGTGTCGCGCGAGACGATGCTCGAAGCCGTGGCGCGCATCGCGCGGAGCGTGCGGGTGCCCGTCACCGCCGATCTCGAGGCGGGCTACGGGCCCCGCCCCGAGGATGCCGCCGCCACCGCCAAAGGCGCCATCGAGGCCGGAGCCGTGGGCTTCAACTTCGAGGACGCCACGGATGACGCCGCGCGCCCGCTCTTCGCCATCGACGCGCAGGTGGAGCGCATTCGCGCGGCGCGCGAGGCGGGCGCCGCGGCCCGCGTGCCGATCGTGATCAACGCGCGCACGGATGTCTACCTGGCGCAGATCGGCGCGCCGGACACGCGATTTGCGGAGACGGTGCGGCGCCTCGCCGCGTACCGCGATGCGGGCGCGGACTGCCTGTTCGCCCCGGGGCTCTCGGATGCACAGACCATTGGCGCGCTGGTACGGGAGCTGCGCGCGCCGGTGAACATTCTCGCGGGTCCGCACTCGCCCTCGGTGCGGCAGCTCGCCGCGCTCGGCGTGGCGCGCATCAGCCTGGGCGGCGCCGTCATGCGCGCGGCGCTCGACTTCACCCGGCGCGCCGTGACCGAGCTGCGCGAGCAGTCGAGCTTCGCCGCGATCGTGGCGACGAGCATCACGCACGGGGACATGCAGGAGCTGATGGGGTGATCCCACGCCCAACTACCCCCTTCGGGAATCGGCAATCGGGAAAGGGGAATCGGTAAGGCAATCCGCACCCTCCCACCGCTCCCCTATTTCATCAAAAGCAGGGAATCGGCCTCCCCATTCCCCATTTC
>JBOHTE010000050.1:0-2900 GCA_050733555.1 Gemmatimonadaceae bacterium
GGGGCTGCCCCATGGGCTGCCCCATGGGCTGCCCCTGAAGGGGGGTGAACTCAAGGCGTGGGCCCAGCTCGCCCAGGGAAATCACATCACCGGGCTTCAGCGCCGTGGGGCCGGAAATGCGCGCGCCGTTGACGAAGGTCCCGTTCCGGCTCGCCGTGTCATGCAGCACGTACTGGTCGTCGAACACCCGGATTTCGGCGTGCCGCGCCGACACATCGAGATCCCGTTGCGCATCGAAGCGCAGATCACAGAGTGGATGACGACCGATCGCGATGACCGACTTGGTGAATTGCTCGCTGTCGCCGGCGCGCGAGCCGCTCAGAATCCGGAACCCGGCGCTCACTCAGGGCGACAGCCGGCCGGAGACGGAATCCGTGCGCGTCGCCGGCACCGGTGTGGACGGCCGCGCGAAGCGGACCACTGCGAGCGCAATCACGAGCAGCGCGATGATCAACAGTGCACCAATCCACAGTCGCGCACCGGACCGCTCCGCGGGCAGCAACGGCGTCGCGTCGCGCTCGTAATTGCGCGGCATGGCCGTCGGCAGCTCGGGCACCGCGGACTCGAGGCGCGGTTGCGGCGCGGACGGCGTGTCCAGCATGCCCGCGAGCGGGAACACCGCGTGTCCGACGTGATCATCCGGCCCGGCGTCGCTCAGCCCCTCCCCCTCGAAGCGCGCGATGATCACCGTAATGTTGTCGGGACCGCCATTCTCGTTGGCGCGCTCGATCAGCTCCCGGCACGCGCTCGCGAGATCGGGCTCCTGGCTCACCACCTCCGCGATCTCGTCCTTCTTCACCAGCCCCGAGAGGCCGTCGGTGCACAGCACGAGAGTGTCACCGCGCCGCAGCATCTGGTACGTCAGGTCGATCCGGACCGACGGTTCGGGGCCCAGCGCCTGCAGAATGATGTTGCGGCGCTCGCTCCGCTCCGCCTCATCCTGCGTGAGCTCGCCCGCCTCCACGAGGCGCTGCATGAGCGACTGGTCCTTCGTGATCTGCCGCGCTTCACCGTGGCGCAACAGATAGGCGCGGCTGTCGCCGACCTGCGCGAGAAAGAGCGTGTCGCCGAGCAGTCCGGCAATCGTCGCGGTGGTGCCCAGCCCGCGGTTCTCGGGATGGTCCTGCGCATGTGCGTAAATGCGCTGGTTCGCCGTTTCCGCCGCGCCCTTGATGGCCGTCGCGAATGCCTCGGGGCCTTCGTCGGTGGAATTCGACCAGTGCGTGCGGAGATACTCGTGCACGGTCTGTACGGCGAGATCGCTCGCGATCTCACCGGCTGCGGCGCCACCCAGCCCGTCGGCCACCATAAAGAGTGATCCGCGCGGGCCGCCGATGTGCGTCTGCACCTCGAGCTGCAGCGTGTCGTTGTCCTCCGTGAGATCCACCACGAGAAACGAATCCTCGTTGTGCTCGCGCGTGCGCCCCACGTCGGTGAGGCCGAACACGTGCACGATCACATCTCCGGAGTCGGCGCCGGGCATCCGTGCGGGCATGGTCACGGGGTGACGGGAAGGAATGAGGTGGTCACTGGCACTTGCGGTCGCCATAGAGAAATTTGATGCTTGCGTGGAACTTGTTGCCAGTGGCGCCCAGCAACGGCTGCAGCACGTCGCACCCCTTGCGACGCAACGCGTCGTCACTCTGCTGCTCGGCCTGCGTGAACAGTGCCTCGCCCAGATGAAACTCCGCCGTCACGCTGTCGTCGCGTGTGGGAAGCTGGCCGAGTGCACGGTTCAGCATGCGGGCCGCCTTCGCGGCGTCAGGGTTGTCGCTCGCGAGCAGATTGGCCGCGCTCTCCACCTGTGCTCGCGCGGTCGCGGCGTCCGCCGCGCTCACGCCGGCCGCTCCTCCCGTCCCCGTGTGCGACGTCCTGGTGCCGGTGGGCGCACTGTTGTTGCCCGTGTGAGCGACGGGTGCCGCTGGCCCCGGCGGCACCGGCGTCGTTCGCTGCGCCGCCGCATCGTGAGCTGGCGGTGTCGTGCTGCCGGACGCGAGCTGCGCGCCCGTGCCGGCTCCGGCGTTTTCGGGCGCTCCGGCGATCCTGCTTGCACCTCCTGCGGCCGACTGCATCGAGTCTGGCGATGCGTTCAGCGGTGCGGCGTGCGACAGCGGCTGCGTGTCGTTCGTCGCGACCTGCTGGGTCTTCGCCTGCGTCGAGTCTGCCGTGCCGCCCGGCGCCGCGCGGTGACTTCCCAGGAAGAACCACGCGGCCATCGCGGCAACGAGTACGCCGGCGCCCGCACCCACGGGCAGGAGCGTGCGCGTCTTCTTCGCTGACGACGCGGGTGAGCCCGGCGCATTCGTCGCTGCCACGGCGCCGGCGGGTACCGCCCCCCCCGCTGCACCATCGCGCACCCGGGTTGGCGGCAACGCGCCGCCCGGTGGTTGCGCCGGCGCCGCCGTTGCGCTCACGGCCGCGCCCTGCAGGCCGCGCACGGCGTTCGTGAGCGCCGTCGCGAACTGGCTGGAACGCTGGTAGCGATCCTCGGCCTTGCGCTGCAGCACCCGGTCGAACGTGTCCTGCACCGGCTGCGGCCAGTTCATCTCGGGACGCATTTCCGCGAGCGTGCGCGGCCGATCCGTGAGTCGCATGATCATCGACTCCTGAATCGTGTCGCTCGGGAACGGCAGCTTGCCGGTGAGCAGGTGAAACGCGACGAGCCCCAGCGTGTACGTGTCGCTCCGCCCGTCGAGCGCGTCGCCCGCGAGCTGCTCGGGCGACATGTACTCGGGCGTGCCCACGACGAGTCCGGTCTTCGTGACCTTCTGTCCGTCGCCGCCCTGTGCCTTCGCGATGCCGAAGTCCACCACCTTCACGAGGTCGGCGCCGTCGCGCTGGCGCGCGAGCATGATGTTGTCGGGCTTGAGATCGCGATGGACAATGCCCATGTCGTGGGC
>JBOHTE010000051.1:0-3097 GCA_050733555.1 Gemmatimonadaceae bacterium
CCGCGGCCCCATCCGAAGCCGGCGCCGACGCGAGGCCGGCCGGGCTGGCGATTCCGGCGAAGCCCTCGACCACAGCACCCGCGGCCGCGGCGATGAGCACGACGGCGAGGACCAAGGCCACCACAAGCGCGCCGATCGCCAGCCGCAGCGGAGACGTCGAGTCGCCGCTCAACGGAGGCCGCTCCCCTCGGCCGCCAGGGCGGCAAGGTCCGCCAGCCGCAGCCGGCGCGAGTTACCCATCGGCAGCCACACCGCCTCCACCGGACTTCCGCGTGGCGGCAGGGCAGCCGTGGCCAGCAGCGCCTAACAGCGGACACGTCATTCTCCCGGTGGGCGGACAGAAAAGTCCCCACTGGCGGACACCAGATCTCCCGGTGAACGGACAGGGGAAGTCCCGACTCCTGACCGTCTGAGCGCTTCCATTGCCGGCGAATACGTCCTCGAAGACGTCGCAGCCAACGCCGGAGGAGCGCCTTGACCAAGAACTGCGAGGAGATCATGGAGATACTCGAGGCATACGACCTGACCCGGTGCCCGTCGTCCGCGGCCGAGCTCGCGGGCAGCGACCGCAAGACGGTGCAGCGCTACGTCGGCCTGCGCGATGCCGGCCGTGATCCGCTGGAACACGCACGCAGGCCGCGGCTCATCGACGACTACATGGAGAAGGTCGAGGAGCTGGTGGAGGAATCACACGGCCGAGTCCGCGCGGACGTGGTGCACGACCGGCTGCGCGCGATGGGATACGCGGGCAACGAGCGCACCACGCGGCGGGCGGTGCACCACGCCAAGACCGCGTACCGGGATGGCAACCGGCGCACGTATCGACCATGGCTCCCGGAGCCAGGCAAGTGGCTGCAGTTCGACTGGGGCTGGGGGCCGGTGGTGCGGATGCGACAGACGTACCTGTTCTGTGCCTGGCTGGCATGGGCGCGCTTCCGGGTGGTGATCCCCACCTGGGACAGGACCTTGGGCAGCGTGCTCATCTGCTTGGACCGGACGCTGCGAACCATCGGTGCGGTGCCGACGTACGCACTCACCGACAACGAACGCACGGTGAGCATGGACCGGATTGCCGGCGTCTCGGTGCGGCACCCTGCGGTGGTCGCCTTCGGACGCCACTACGGGCTGCGCGTCGTCACCTGCGTTCCTGCGGACCCGGAGTCGAAGGGCGGCTCCGAGTCCACCGTGCGCGTGGCCAAAGCCGACCTGGTGCCGACCGAGTGCAACCTGCTGCCCGCGTATGACTCGTTCCCCGCGCTGACGCGCGCCTGCAACGACTTCTGCGCGGCGGTCAACGCACGCGAACACCGTGAGAGCCGCCGCATCCCGGCGGAGGCGTTGCACGAGGAACGTGCGCTGATGCATCGCTTGCCGCTGGAGCCCTACACCGCCGCCCTGGGGGAGACCCGACGCGTCGAAGCCAACCAAACCATCCGCTTCGGCTCGGTGCGGTATTCAGTGCCGAAAGCGTGGGTCGATCACGAAGTCTGGTGCCGTGTCGAAGGCGACGAGCTGGTCGTCGTCGGTCGTGATGACGCCGGGTTGCGCGAGATCTGGCGGCACGAGCTGTCCGTGCCGGGCAAGCCACGCATTCTCGAGGAACACTACCCCGGTCATCCCAACGGGCGCGCCACGCTGCAGCCGGTCCCGCGAGCGCAGACGGAGACCGAGCGCGCGTTTCTGATGCTCGGCGAGGGCGCGGAGATCTGGCTGACCATGGCCGCTGCGACCGGCGTGAGCCGGATTCGCGCCAAGATGGGACGCGCCACCGAGCTCGCGCTGCTGCTCGGTGCCGGCCGCGTCAACGACGCGCTCCGTCGTGCGGCGGGCGCGGGCCGCTTCGGCGAACACGACCTGGCTTCCATCCTGGAGCACTCAGATGGCGAGCACGCGCCGCCGGTCATGGCGGACAGCCGCTTCTCCACCCAGCGCGGCACCAGCGCGTGGGAGGTGGTGGGGCGGTGAACCGCCGTCGACAGCTGAGGCGTACGGGCCATGGCGACCGCCTTGCGGGCGTCCTGGGCCGTGACAGCGGCGAGGTTTTTGACAGCTTCGGTCATTTCGCGACGAATCATCGATGAGAACGCCGCAAGCGCCTCCGCTCCCGGACGAGGTGACTGCGCTGATGCGACGAATGCGCCTTCCCTATTTGCGCAAGGCAGCTCCGGATGTGTGCGCCACTGCCCGGGCGCAGCGCTGGGATCCGGCAGAGGTTCTGCGTGTCCTGCTCGCCGAGGAGGTCGCCGGCCGCGACCTCGCCTCGCAACGGATTCGCACCGCGGCCGCTGGCTTTCCGTCCGGCAAGACCTTCGACAGCTGGCGACCCACGGACTCTGATATTTCCCAACCCACGCAACAGGCGCTCATGACGCTGGAGTGGGTGGCGCGCGCCGAGAACCTCGTGGTCTGCGGTCCCAGCGGCGCTGGCAAATCGCACTTGTGCGAGGCGCTCGCGCACGCTCTGATTGCCGCCGGCAAGCGCGTCGCCTGGTTCTCATTGGAGTCGCTCACTGCAACGGTGTCGCGCGCGAAAGTCGACGCCTCGATCCAGAAGGTGGTGACCCGTATTTGCCGCGCCGACCTGATCGTCATCGACGATATCGGGACCCTCCCCGTCGGACAAGACGCCGCCGAGGCCTTCTACCGCGTGGTCGATGCGGCGTATGAGAAGCACAGCATCGCTGTCACCAGCAACCTCCACCCCGCCGGCTTCGACACCATCATGCCCAAGGCGCTGGCCACACCCGCGGTCGACCGACTGCTGCACCACGCCCACCTCGTCCTCACCGAAGTTTCGTCTCGCCGTCTCGCCGAAGCGGCTGCGGGAAAGGGGGTGAAGCCGCTCACCTGAACCGCCGCATCCGGGAGGAACCCTGTCCGTCTACCGGGAGATTTCGTGTCCATCTACGGGGAGTTCAGTTGTCCGCCTACGGGGAGATCCTGGTGTCCATTGACACCGCGCGTCTCGTCACCGTCCGCACCACTCTGGAGGCGGTCCGGCAGAGCCGCCGCAGCTACCACCAGCGTCTGTGAACCAGATATCGCCGAGAAGGACATCATGGCGGGGGACTCCGGGAACAAAGACCGTGTTGGCCCC
>JBOHTE010000052.1:0-1770 GCA_050733555.1 Gemmatimonadaceae bacterium
ACGTGCGTGTAGTAGAACGCGCGCTGGCGGATGTTGTGGCTGTCGTTCGCGAGCGACCACGTCGCGCCCGCATCGGTGCTCCGGTAGAGCCCGCCCTTCTCGTTCTCCACCAGCGCGTACACGCGATTCGGATCGGCGCCCGACACCGCCACGCCAATGCGGCCGTCCACGCCCGATGGCAGGCCGGGGTTGCGCGTGATCTCCGTCCACGTCTCACCACCGTCGGTGCTCTTGAACAACCCGCTCCCCGGCCCGCCGCTCGACATGTGATACTCGTTGCGGTACGCCTCCCAGAGCGACGCGTACACGACGTTCGGATTCGACGGGTCGATGCTCACGTCGATCGCGCCGCTCCGGTCATCGCGATAGAGCACGCGCCGCCACGTCGTGCCGCCGTCGGTGCTCTTGTACACGCCGCGCTCGCTGCTTGGTTCGCTGTACTTGCCGAACGCCGCGACGAAGATGATGTCGGGATTGGTGGGATGAATCCGGATCTTCGAGATTGCATCCACGCCGCTGAATCCCACGTGCGTCCACGTTTTCCCCGCATCGGTGCTGCGGTAGACGCCGTCACCCGGCATGATGTCGCCGCGGATGCAGCTCTCACCTGTGCCGATGAACACGATGTCGGGATTGCTCTCGCTCACCGCGACGGCGCCCACCGACGCGCTGGCGATCTGTCCGTCGGTCACGGGCGCCCAGTTCTCTCCGCCGTCGGTTGTCTTCCAGAGTCCGCCGCCGGCCGCGCCGAAGTACGCTTCCAGGGGCCGCCCTCTCACCCCGCTTACCGCGATGGACCGTCCGCCGCGATCGGGTCCGATGTCGCGCCATTGGTAGCCAGCGAGAAACGCCGAATCGAGTACGACTGATGCCGTGGTGTCCGGGGCACGGTTCGAGCCGGGCACCGAGCCGGCGCCCACGAGCGCCGCCAGAGACAACACGAGGAGTGAGCGGAGCATCGAGGGACGGGGGAAGAGGGAGGAGGGAGGAGGGAGAAGGGAGTGGGGAGGGGGACCGCATTCAGTCGCGTCGATTCAGCAGCGACTCACGCAGCGACCAGCGACCAGCGACCAGCGACCAGCGACCACCAACCACCGACCACCGACCACCGACCACCGACCACCGACCACCGACCAACGACCAGCTACTGCCGGCACACTCCCTTCGGATCGGGTTTCGCGTGATCCACCACCGGCCGGTGATCAAGATCGGCCACGTGCACGGCGATGTCCTCCACGAGATTGCCCACCTTCGCCATGTGCGGGTAGTCGATGTACTCCGGCTCGTCCGTCACCTGGTGGTAGTCCGAGTGCAGGCCCGTCGTGAAGAAGGTGATCGGGATGCCGTAGCGGGCATACTCGTAGTGGTCGCTGCGGCAGTAGATGTTGGACGGATGCCCGTCGGCGTCCATCGAATAGTCGAACTGCATGTCGTGATGATCGTCGCGGTTGACCTGCTCCACGATGTTGCCCAGCTCCGTGGAGAGGCGGCGCGAGCCGACGAGCTGGAGATAGTTGGGACTCCCATGGAGCGGCGTGCCATCCTTCGTGCGCCCCGTCTCATCGCTCGCGTCGCCGCGTCCCACCATGTCCATGTTGAGCTGCGTGACGATCGAGTCGCGCGGAACCGTCGGATGGTCGGTGAACCAGCGCGAGCCCAGCAATCCCTTCTCTTCGCCCACGTGCCAGACGAAGAGGATCGAACGCTTCGGCTTCACCTTCATGGACTGGATCTTCTGCGCGATCTCGAGCACCGTCACCGAGCCGGAAC
>JBOHTE010000053.1:0-1952 GCA_050733555.1 Gemmatimonadaceae bacterium
GGTTTCGCCCATGCCTCGTGAGAGGATAATGGGCAGTCCGGATGCCAGATACTCCCCCAACTTGGTTGGACGGGAATAGCGGTTCATATTGCTCGGCGCCCGCAGGAGAAGACCTGCATCGGCGGTACACAGGTGTTCGGCGACGCGGTCATGCGGCAGGTTCAGGACGGTCGCTCGGTCCAGTGCCACGCCGCCAGAGGCAAGTGCGCTTCGCATCGACTCTGTCTCCTGTGTCAGACAGAGCAGATGAGCACCTGCGCACTCGGCTGCCAGAACCTTGAAGAATGGGATGAGCCCATCCGGGATATGCTGATATCTGGCGATCGAGCCCAGATAGACAAATACCAACTTGTCATCCAACGACAGCGCTCGCCGCACCTCGTCACGCGCCGCGCTGGAAAACTGAACCCTGGACACGCAGCACGGCACGAATGTCAGTTTGTCCTCAGTTGCTCCGACACGCTTGAGCCACATCAGCATTTCCGGAGACACCGACAGTACCGATGCCGATCGCGTGAGGACAAAGCGCAGCGTCGACAGGGCTGCCTCGTAGTCCGCACGTGATGACTTATCGGCCTCGTCGAAACCATCGAAGCCTCTTGCGAAGATCAGCTCCTCCGGCCACGCGCCACGAATGTCGGCGACGACTCCCGCAGAATCGAGATATGGCTTTAATTCGATGGCCCATTTGGCGGCAGACTCGCCGCGGCAATGGAACACTACAGGGTCCGCGCCAACCTTGAGCCTGAGCAGACGACCAAGTATCCTGGCGTTTGCTGATACGCTGAACCTGCTGACATACGGAAGCAGCATCACCTGTACGGATGGTGCCGATCGGCGTATCTCGCGCACCCGCGTTCGTACGTGGCGGCGGAGCGCGACCCGTGCGGGTTCGAGAAATGCTATCAGGACACGTGCAGGTCGCAGCGGTCCAGCCGTCTCTGCCTGCTGCACCATGTGCATCACGACCTGCGGAATGATCAGATCCTTGAGCGTTTCGCCCGCAACCATGTGAACCAGCGTATACGGGATGAACCGTTCGGCAGCAGTAGTCTTCGCACATTCTGTTGCGGACTCGCTGGTGGGCAAAGTGGAACTTGCCCGTACGCTACCTTTCGCTGTCACAGAGGATGTCATCAATCACGTCGTGCAGGTTCCGATTCGGCTTGAATCCAATCAACGACTGTGCCCGGCACAAATCCAGCACTCGACGTTCCATGTCTTCGAATCCCGGACGGAACGCAACGTCATATGGCACGAAGCGAATCTCGGACGATGAGTTGAGCCGCTCCCGCACCAGCTTCGCCAGATCGAGAATCGCGATTTCCTCATCGTTCCCCAGATTCACAACCTTGCCTTGTGCCTCGTCGCAGTGCGCCAATGCGCAAATGGCTGGCACGATGTCGAGTACGTGCCCGAAGCAGCGTCGCTGCGAGCCGTCGCCGTACACTGTCAGCGGCGCTCCGGTGCGCGCCTGCTCGATGAATCGCGGAATGACCATGCCGTAGTGCGGGACCTGGCGCGGCCCCACCGTATTGAAGAGACGTCCGACCACTCCGGGGGAGCCCGTGAGACTCGTGATACGCCAGGAGCAGAAATTCATCTACGGCCTTGGAGATCGCGTAGTTCCACCGCCGCTTCGAGGCTGGGCCGTAGAGCACATCATCATCTTCGGCAAACGGAAGCTTTGTGCCCTTGCCATACACCTCGCTCGTGGACGCGATGAAGATGCGCTTCCCATAACGAGCAGCGGCGCTGAGCGCCGCTTCGGCACCCTTGATGTTTGTCTCGATTGTTCTGACCGGATCATTGACGACGAGCTGCACTCCAACCGCGGCCGCCAGATGATAGACCACATCCACGGATTCTACTGTGGACGTGAATGACGGGTCCCCTGTAAAGTCGCCGATGATGTACCGGAAGCCGTGACGCCCCACGCACCGCCCCAGGTT
>JBOHTE010000054.1:0-2705 GCA_050733555.1 Gemmatimonadaceae bacterium
CGCTCTCGCCTCGCGTGTGGCCCGCGCCCACAGAGCGCATCTTCGCCGAGGTGAAGCGGGCCTTCGATCCACACGGAATTTTCAACGCGGGGGTCAAGGTGCCGCTTCCCGGACAGGAGGCGCTGGACGAGATCAAGTACGACCCCGACCTGCCGCCGCTGCCCGCCGCTGCGCGTGCCGCGCTCGACCGGGTGGAGCGGGAGCGCGGCTACGCGCGGGCGCGACTGGAACTCGTCGCCCGCTGAGTGGGATCTCCGGACTGGCGTGCGTCGCGCGCGTCGGGCGCGTCGGGCGCGGCCGGTTTGCTGCGCGGTCGCTCTCCGATACTTTTCTCTGCGCGCGTCTCCTCTCCCACTTCGGCCCGCTGCCCGTGTTCATCTACGAACCCACCATCACGCTTCTCTCGCGCCCCAGCTTCAGCGAGCCCGCTCATCTCCCGGTCCACTGGATGGGAGAGGGGACGGACGGTGAACGACTCGCGGAGTTCGCCGGTCGCCTTTGCTACATGAGCCAGAAGAACCCGGCGTCGCGGGAGACGCGGGAGTATCTGGAGAACATCAAGAAGCAGGGACACGGGAGCGTGCTGGAGCACGCCAATTACTCGGTGCTGTTCGAGGGCGTGAGCCGGTCGCTGACGCATGAGCTCATTCGGCATCGGGCCGGGTGGGCATACTGCCTCGCCGGTGATACGCTCATTTACAGCGAGCGCCGCGCGGGTGGGCGTCGCAACGGGGCCAAGAAGCGAACGATCCGCCAGATCTACGAAATGACCGCCACGCCCCACGGACGTTCCAGGCTGAAGCTGATGAGGCTACACTGTCTCGACCAGGCGTCCGGCACCTTCACCACGGGCCGGATTGCTTCGGTTGCACGAGCGGGCCTGAAGCCTGTCTTTCGAGTCGAGCTCGAGGATGGGAAGACGATTACCTGCTCCAAAGAGCACCGCTTTCTCACGAAGACAGGTTGGCGTGCACTGGACGACATCGTCGGCGGACTGCAGGTGTCCCTTCGAGGCAGCGCGGTGAGCGGCGAGTTGGGCCAGCACATCTTCGTGAACGGTATTCCCGTGTATCGTGATGCGGCGTGGCTCAAGCGCCATTACCACGACATGAATCTCGACCAGCAGAGCATGGCGCAGCTCGCCGGTGTCTCGTCGCATTGTGTTCGATCATGGATCAGGCGCCACGGCCTGCAGAAGCCGACCGGGACAGGAATGACGGGACGGATGCCGTGGAACAAGGGGCGTTGCTACCAGGCGGGCTGGCACCATTCACCGGAGACTCGCAAGGCACTTGGAGACCAGAAGCGGGGATCGAGAAATCCCGCGTGGCGGGGCGGGACGACCCGGTACGACGTAGCTGTGCGCAGGGAAGCCAGCGCACTTCGTCCGGAAATCCTCGCCCGTGACAATCATACCTGCCGGCTATGCGGCATCCGTGGCGGGAAGCTCACGATCCATCACATCCTGCCTGTCTGGTCACGTCCCGATCTGGCGCTGGACAAGAGTAACCTGGCCTGTGTGTGTCGTGCGTGTCATCTGACGATGAACGGACGCGAGCTGGAGTATGTGACACTATTCGGGCGGTCCCCAGCAGAGATCCCGAGCAGCACCTTCCGGAAGATTTCCGGCGGTCAACTGCTCGCCCCGGTCGCGCGGCGCATTGTCAGCGTCACGTACGCGGGTGAGCAGGAGACGTTCGACCTCGAGATGGCGGGCGAGCACCACAATTTCGTCGCTAATGGGATAGTCACCCACAACAGCCAACTAAGTCAGCGGTACGTGGACGAGACCGCGGCCAGTTTCGTGGTGCCACCGGCGATCATTGGCGACAGCGCGCTGGAGGCTGCGTGGCGCGCACAGATCGAGGCGGCGCAGGCGAGCTACGTGGCGCTGGTGGCGCAGCTCATGGAGCGCTACGCCTGGGTGGAGAGCAAGGTCCACCGGCGGAAGATGGCGCGCGAGGCGGCGCGGGGCGTGCTCCCCAATTCCACCGAGACCAAGATCGTGGCGACGGGCAACGCGCGCGCATGGCGCACGATGCTCGAGCTGCGGGCCGGTGAGGGCGCCGAGCAGGAAATCCGGCGCATGGCCGTCGCGGTGCTGCGCCTCCTGCAGACCGAAGCGCCGGCGTTCTTCTCGGACTTCGAGGTGTATACGGCAGAGGATCGGAAGGAGGCGGCGCGAGTGGGCTACCACAAGGTGTGAGGGTCCGTCGTGCCCGCGATCGCGCGCTGGCGTTCGTCATCAAGAAAATTTTTCGCGAATCGCCGACAAAATCATTGCGCACAGAGTTTGTGGTTCCTATCTTGCGCGCGTTCGAAAAGTGCGACGGCATTGATGGCCGTCGCTCGATCGAACCAGACCAACGAGTGCCAGGAGCGAATGACGCGCATCGGGTTGGCGTACAACCAGAAGCCGGATCAGGCGGTGCTCCGCCTCGAGGAGGACGACGCGCTCTCGGAGGACGAGCCTCCCAGTAGTCGCACCACGTCACTCCCGGGCGACGCGACGCCACCATCCGCGTCGACTGACGATGAGTTCGCCGAGTGGGACAGCGCGGAGACGATCGCCGCGGTGGAGCAGGCGCTTCACGGATTGGGCGACGTTGTCCGGCTGGAAGCAACCGCGGAGTTCCCGGAGCGGTTGCGAGCCGAGAATCCCGATATCGTGTTCAACATGGCCGAGGGGCTGCGCGGCGTGAATC
>JBOHTE010000055.1:0-1335 GCA_050733555.1 Gemmatimonadaceae bacterium
CGACGGAACGAATCCGGACGCGACCATCGATTTCCGTGAGTTCAGCATCGCGTTGACGGGCCCGTGATGGATGGGGCGCGAGCACCGGGGACGCGCGCAAATCCGTGTTCCGCAGGGACGTCCACCGGCGTTGTGGCCGCCCGCGTTGCGGCCTGCCACCCGACGATGTCGGGAGGCAGTGCCCTCCTGCGCATGTACTGGTAGTGCCATCCCCCGCATCCGCCCAGCGATCCGCGCTGGAGTAAACACCACTACGCACATGGAGACCGCGATGCCACGAGTCCGCGACCTCATCACATCGACCCGTCGGTTGTCGCCAGGACAACCCTCGAGAGGTCATGGGCGCGTGGTGCTCCTTTCGACCATTTCCCTTCTGCTCGTGGCAACGGCCTGCGGCGAGTCCAACCCGCCCACGGCCGCCATCTCACCGCGCGCGCTGCAACTACAAGCCACACCATCGTCACCGGCGGTCATCCAGCTGACCGTCGGAGCACGCGACGCCTGCGTCCTCAAGAGCGACTTCTCGCTCGCCTGCTGGGGGTTCTTCGGGGGCAACGCTCCGAGGACGGGCACGTACGTCTACGTGAGCAGCGGCGATGACGAGGCCTGCGCCGTCAAAACCGACGCGAGCGTGCTCTGCTGGGGCGACAATACATACGGTCAGCTCGACGTGCCGACAACGGGCTCGTTCACCCAGGTCGCGAGCGGCGCCGCGCACGTGTGCGCCATCGCCGGCGACGCCACCCTCACGTGCTGGGGCTTCGACGACTTCGACCTGACGAGTCCGCCGAGCGGCACGTTCACGAGCGTGGATGGCGGCGGCGAGCACAGCTGCGCGATCCGCACGGACGGCACGGTCGCGTGCTGGGGCGAAAACAACTCCGGGCAGACCGACGAGCCGAGCGGAACGTTCGTACAGGTAAGCGGCGGCGCCGGTAACACCTGCGGCGTCCGCACGGCGGGCACGCTCACGTGCTGGGGCTGGAACGACGACGGCCAATCGTCTCCGCCGAGCGGCACGTTCATCCAGGTGAGCAGCGGTCGTCTGCACGGCTGCGGCGTCCGCACCGACTTCACACTCGCCTGCTGGGGCGACAACACGTTTCACCAGGCTTCGCCGCCGCCGGGCACGTATCTCCAGGTGGGCTCCGGGCTCGAGCACAGCTGCGCGCTCAACACGGATCGACGCGTCGTGTGCTGGGGCGACAACTTCGAACACCAGCTCGACGTTCCAGCCGACATCGCCGGTCCGCAGGAGACGAACACCGCGCTCGCATCCACGCCGAACCCGTCGGCGTTCGGGCAATTGGCGACGTTCACCGCGACCGTTACGGC
>JBOHTE010000056.1:0-2583 GCA_050733555.1 Gemmatimonadaceae bacterium
GAGAATGAGCAGCAGGAACGCGGCCGGCAGGAACGCGACGTACCCCTCGAGCAGGCGGACGATCGGGCGCGACCAACGTGCGGTGGTGATGCGTTGCACCGCCACCATGACGACGCCGGCCTGCGACACGGATGCGAAGAAGAGCCAGTTGAAGTGCAGCGCGTGCCAGACGCGGTCGTTGCCGCCGATGGCCCCGACGATGAACACGATGACGCCGATGATCGCGAAGCTTCCGCTGACGAGCGTCACCCAGCGCGGCATTGGTGTCGAGGTGGCCGCCACGAGCGTCTCGCGGCTGGGCATGTCGAGATCGGAATGCTGGCTCACGGGCGTGCTCCCTGGGGCGTCGCGGGGTGCACGGGACCGACGTGCGTCGTGTCACCGTGCTGCGCGGGCGCGGCTGCGGAATCCGTGGGTGTATCCGTGCGATCCCCGTCGGCCGTGCTGCGCCGGGCATCCATGTCCCGCACCCGGTACGGCGCCGGGAGTGTGGGTGCCGTTCGCGTGTACGTCGGCACCGTGGTGCCATTCTCGCCAGGATAGCCGGCCGGCGATGTGTCCGCGACCACTCCCGGAAATTTTCCCTGCAGCGCGCGCACGTAGTTCACCACGTCCCAGCGATCCATGTCCTCAATGCGGTCGTACGTGGGCATGAGGCCGCGGCCATTGCGGATCATGCCGTAGATGTAGCCATCGGTTCGGTTCTTCGTGATATCGGTGAGCAGGCTCGGCGCCGGCATGCCGTACTTCACCGCCGTCCCATCGCCCCTGCCGGCGCGTCCGTGACACACTTCACAGTTGATCTGGAAATACTTGCGTCCGTTGTCGAGCGATTCCTTCGTCGGCGCGTGCGGGTTGGGCAGCGACGACATGGAATCGATCGTGGCCGGGAGCGGTTCGTGCGATACGACGAACGCCGGCACCGGATCGCCGGTGATCGGCACCGAGAATTCGGGGCTGCCGCGCATGGGCGTGGTGTCGTTGCCGGCGTACTGCGCCTGCCACGGTTTCACCTTGGGTTGTTCCTTGAAGTCGGTGAACCACGAGCATCCAGTGAGCGCCAGCGACGCCGCGAGCGCCACCAGCGTCCGGCGCGCCAGGCATGGGCTAGCGTTCACCGCGCACCTCCGTCGCTCCGTGCTGCTTCAGGGTCTCGGTGACATCGGCCTGCTTGTCGGGGGGACACTCCACCCAGACGCCGAAATTCGCGTTGCTGAACCGCTCGTCGTAGCCCACGGTCATGGTGATGCGGGGAATGCGCGCCGTGATGAACAGGCCCGCCACCGTGGCCAGGGATCCGATGAGCACCATGAGTTCGAAGCTGATGATCGTGTATGGGACCCACGACGGGACGGGCTTTCCGCCAACCACGAGCGGCCAGTAGTCCGAAATCCAGATCGGGATCCAGTAGCCGAAGGTCGCGCCGGCGAGGCCGCCGATGAGCGTGTACAGGCGCACGATGCTCGCACGGTGCGTCAGGATGTGTTCGAGCTCGTGCCGCGGTGCCGGTGTGTAGATGTCGATGTTCCCGGCGCGCAGCTTCTTCAGCGCGTGCACCGCGTCCACCGTGGCATCCAGTTCGCGGAAGACTCCGACAATGCCTTGCATCAGTCGCGCTCCCCCGGTGTTTCGGGTTCGAATTCGAGATGCATGCCGGTGACTTCGATGCCTTCCACCGGATGCGGCGTGCGCAGGCGGGGCGGCACGATCTCCTTCACCTCGGAAATAGCGACCACGGGAAAGTTCTTGATGAAGAGCATGAACCACATCGTGAACCAGCCGAAGCTGCCGAGGAGGATGGCCCAGTCCACGTAGGTGGGGGCATAGCGCGTCCACTGCCACGGCTCGAACTCATGCGAGAGCGATGGATCGAAGATCACGAATCGCTCGAACCACATCCCGAGATTGATGAAGATCGAGAGGGTGAAGAGCCACGTGGTATTGCGGCGCAGCTTCTGAACGAAGAGCGTGAGCGGCAGCACGCAGTTGCAGGTGAGCATGACCCACGCGGCCCACCACCACTGCCCGAACACGCGGTTCCACCAGTAGGACTGCTCGATCGAGTTGCCGCCGACCCAGCCGATGAAGAACTCCGTGAGATACGCCGTGCCCACGACGAGCGACGTGAACAGACAGAGCTTGGCCGCGGCATCCAGATGGTTCAGCGTGACGTACTGCTTGAGGTGGAACCACCGCCGGATGGGGATGATGATCGTGAACACCATCCCGATGCCCGAAAAGATCGCGCCCGCCACGAAGTACGGCGCAAACAACGTGGCATGCCATCCCGGTGTGTCCGCCATCGCGAAGTCGAACGACACCGTGGAGTGGACCGACAGCACGAGCGGTGTGGAGAAGGCGGCCAGGAAGAGATAGGCGCGCGCGAAGTGCCGCCACTCCAGTTCGGAGTTGCGCCACCCCAGCGACAGCACCCCATAGATCCGCTTGCGCAGCGGCCGCGGTTCCGCGTCCCGCAGTGCCGCGAAATCGGGCAGCAGTCCGATGTAGAGAAAGGTGGAGGAGACCGTGAGGTACGTGAGAATCGCGAACACGTCCCAGACGAGCGGGCTCTTGAACTGCGGC
>JBOHTE010000057.1:0-1508 GCA_050733555.1 Gemmatimonadaceae bacterium
CCCTTGGGCTGCCCCCTTGGCCCCCACCTCCCGCCCGGTTCTCCCGGAACCCTCTTCCTGGACACAGTATAGGTACTTCGCTACGGCGATCGGAGCCGATACGGGCACCGATCCCCCAACCGGAGGAGGCCGCCATGAGGGTTTCGCTCGTTTGTGGTCTCGCAGGTATCACGGTGCTGCTCGGCGCATGCTCGAGCGACTCGACAGGACCCATCAACGGCCAGCCGATCCATCTGACGCAGGCTGAGGTTAGCGCGCTCGAGTCCCAGGTCACGAAACTGGCGCCAGTATTTCCCGAGCTTGCGTTCCTGGCAGATTCGGTATCGGTGGTATTGCAGGCGGGCGCCGAGGCGGATCCGGTTGACATCACAACTGATCTCGGTGCCGGTCCGTTCTACGCCGTAGGCCTGCAGCGCGCGTTCTCCAACGGCGCGACCAGCTTCACGACGTTCGACTTCATCGCGTTCAACGATCCGGCGAATCCCACGGACTTCATCATCGTGGATGGCTACGCCCCCGGCGACGGGCCGACCACACCACAATCGGCGTCGGGATCCTTTGGTGATGCGTCGAGCGGCATCGTGTTCACCGGCCATCTCTTCCACGTCTCGGACAACGTGGTGCTCGCGTGGCGCGCGTTGGCAGGCACCGCGTCGATGGCGACCGGTACGACCGGAGGCGACTGCGTAGCGTTCCAGGGCACGGCGGGCGTGACCTGCACGCAGGCAGCGATGCAAGCGAGCATCGAGATCACCCAGTCGGAACCGCAAAGTGCGACCCAGGGCGGCGAATCACGCAGCGCGTCGCTGTCATCGGCGAGCGTGGCCGGAGTGCTGCTGAGTTTTGAATTTCCGTGATGGTGGACGGACGACGTGGAAGTCCTTCCTCCACGTCTTTCGCGATGCGCTGCAGCCCATTCTGCGGGATGATGCGCTGCCGCGCGCGACAGCCGAGAGATGGTTGCCGGGCTCACCGCGACCACCTCGGCGATTACGGCGTGCTCAGATAGAACAGCGTGGGGTGGATGTGGTAGACATCGCAGAGGTCAGACAGCGTGGCCTTGTCCACAGAGGCCTGCGGTACGATCATTGCGCTGTCCCCCCGGCGTGAACCACCGCTGGTGCGCTCCATCCGGTCCAGCCTCTCGACTCATCGATTCCTCCGTGATCCCGCCGCATCGTCTGGGGCTGGTCGGAGTCACATTTCAACTGAGGCAATACCCGGGGTCGTGACTCCAACATCCTAAGAGTTGGAGTCTCCGGCAATCCCGGGGCGGTTCAATCCAGCCTGGACGCGCTCGCGCCGAGCCTCTCGCTGTGGCTGCAGCGGAACCGCGGGACACGTTCAGCGAGTCAGATCGCGCAGCTCCGTGGCACCACACCCCGCTACCCCCCCGCCAGCGCGCCGATGATCAGCAGCGGCTCCGTTCCCTCGGCGACTTCCTCGGGGAGTGACGCGTCCGGCGGCTCGTGTGACAGGTCCTGCTCGCACGCGTAGAACCGCACGAA
>JBOHTE010000058.1:0-7668 GCA_050733555.1 Gemmatimonadaceae bacterium
TGTACGCGCCGCGCGCACCCTTCAGAAAATCAAAGTACTCGCCGGCGAGTCGGCCCGCAGCGACTCCGTGCGCACGCCGCGCGACGCCCCACGAGAGCGCGAGCGTCTGAACCGTGAGCGCCATCACCGTGGTGACCGCCGATGATTTCGGCAGCTCGAGCACCGCTGCAAGCATGGCCAGCGACTCGCCGGCATCGCGGCGGGCGATGCTGTCCAGCAGATCCCCCAGCGTGCGGCCGCGGTGCACCCCCACGACGGCCGCCACCGCGTCCTCCCCGATCTCCGCTCCGTTGCCGTAGTTCGCCAGCTTGTCCAGCTCGGCCGAGAGCGCGTGCAGGTCGGCACCCGCGGCGCGCTGGAGCAGTGCGATTGCCTCCGGCGTGATGCCCATGCCCAGCTCACTGGCGTAGCGCGCGATCCAGCGCGCGACGTCCCGATCAGCGAGCGCGTCGAACTGCACCCCGGTCGAGCGGTCCAGAATCTTGCGGTCCGGGCTCCCCTTCTCGCCGGCGGGATACACGAGCGCGAGAATGACATCGGGCGGGCCTGGCCGTGAGGTCGCGTGCTCGAGGTATCGCATGAGCGCGGCCTGCGTCGCCTTCTTCAGGACGCCCGCATCTCGTACGATCACCACGCGTCGCTCGGACATCAGGGGAGGCGTCGCGAGCAGCGAATCCAGCGCGTCGGCGTCGAGCTTCGCGCCCGCGCGCACATCGACGTTGAACTCGCGCGTGGCGGGATTCACTGCCGCTTCGATCAGGCCGCGAATCGCCCGGTCTTTCGAGTACTCATCTTCGCCGTAGAGACAGTACGCGCCGGCGAGGGCCAGCGACTGGACGGATTTCCGAAATGCGGTGGGAGTGACGGCGGGCATGATGCAAATATACCTCGCCAGTGGTGGCCTGCCCGGGGGATCGCGCCCGCAAGTGCGCGGGAGCACTCGTCCGGCGCCACGCGCTCAGCGCGTCAGGCTGACGGGCTGTATGCCTGACGAGCTGCCGACATACTGCGCTGGCAACTGCTCACCAGCCATCTCGGCCGACCAGAGCGGAAACCCCACGGACGCGGACGCGATGAAACCCGAACTCACCACTGGCGTCGGGACGATGATGGCTGGTCGCGTGGCCACGATCGGAGGCAGTGTCATGACCAACGGATGTCGCACGGTGCTCAGCATGGACACCGCCAGAAAGCCCATCGCCATGACGCTCGCCGTCACCGTGAGAAACGACGCGATGCCCGGCCCACGATAGGTGACCATGGATCGGCTCATGGCACCGGAACGCAATCTGGCGTTCAGACGATCGCGAAATTCCGGCGACGGCTGAATCGGTGGCAGATTGCGCAGAACCAGCAAGCCCCGCCTGAGCGCCGTATCGAACCGCGCACAGTCCTCGCATTCGGCGAGGTGGGCCTGCATGGCCAGCGACGCCGCGTCGGACAGCGTCTGGTCGAGAAATGCAGTGTGCTGGTTTCGGAAAGCTCGGCAGTCGATATGCAGCATGAAGTCCAGGGCAAACGATTCGGGCTAGGATACCCGACGATTCATGCAGGGTTCCGTTGCTGTGAGGAAACTTAGCATGAAGACCGCCCATCCGGAGTACCCGCATCCGCGCCGGGGCTACCCCCAAAAACACAGCGAGCGAAGCTCTCGCTCCGCCCGCTGTCTCTCCACCCCGGCCGGTCTCCCTCCGGCGCTCACCACCCCACCCCCCATCAGTTACCGCAGTCCCGGCTCTATGATCGCCGCGAATGCGTTCCGTGCCCGATTCAGCCGCGACTTCACCGTACCCAGATTGCACGCCGTGATCTCGGCGATTTCCTCATAGGACTTGCCTTCCAGCTCGCGCAGGATGAAGACCTGCCGGTGATGCTCGGGCAACTGCGCCACGGAGTGCTCCACCAGTTCGCGCAGGTGCCGGCGGCGGTAGAGGTCGTCAGGTCGCGACGCACTGTCTTCGAACTGCAGCGGCCGGTCTTCGTCCTGCCAGTTCTTCTTGATGGTCTGGAAGAGCACGAGCGGATTCCGCGCCCGGTTGCGCAGCTCGTTCTTGGCCAGATTCGAAGCGATCGTATATACCCAGGTCGAGAACTTCCTGGACCGGTCGAACCGGTGGAGGTGCCGGTACACCCGAATGAAGACCTCCTGCACGAGATCCTCGCCGCGCTCCCGGTCCCCGATCGTGCGGTAGATGAAGTTCAGCAGCCGTCCCTGGTAGCGCTCGACCAGTTCCTGGAATGCGCGCTCTTCGCCGTCCAGAAAGGCGGCGACCAGATCCGAATCATCCAGGGCATGCAGCTGTTCTCGAACAGCTACGCCCGGCGACGGCATTATCTGCTTCAACTTCAGCGCGGCGTCAGCCATTTTCGTGCTCCCCCGCGATGGGTTTCTGTCCAGGAAATCTTTCCGGACATGGTTGCCGGTGAACGGCTCCCATCACGACAAATCGCATGGCGCGTGCCCGTGATTCCGGCGCAGGTAACAATTCGGTAATCCTATGCACATCAAACACTTGTGTTAACGAGACTGGCTGAATGGAATCGGGAGTGTTCCGAGCTGTCCTCACGTCCCTGTCCCCGCGCGAGGACGACAGTGCAGAGATGCCAGAGCGAAACCCTACAAGCCCTTGGTATTGGAGCGTCCAGGTCGCCAAATGGTTGCCGACGCGCGACTGGACCGTTATAACAATGGCGCCCCTTCGTTTCCCGGGTGTTCCCCGCGCGTATTTCCCGCCACCATGGAGCGCATTGTGTCCAGAATGACGACAGGCGCTGTCGTCGGAAGCGTTCTCTCCCTTTGCGCCCTTTGCGCGCTCGCGCCCCAGGCTCTCACGGCCCAGCAGGCCGCCCTCGCCCCGATTGACACCACCCAAGCTCCCGTTGTCGGAGTCGTGTACGACAGCGTCGCTAAGGCCCCGCTGGCCAACGCCATCGTGCAGATGGTGTCCTTCACCAATCACGCGCACACGTACGCGGCGCAAACGGATTCAGCAGGTGCCTTCCGGATCCCTTCAGTTCAACACGGACGCTACCTGATTGGTTTCCTCCACCCCGCGCTGGATTCCCTCGGCATCTCGTCCCCGCAGTGGGCCCTCGACGTAGGCGACGCCGGTGCGCACGCCGTGCTCGCGATTCCCTCCGCGCGCACGCTTCGCGCTCGTATCTGCAAGTCAGCGTCCACCGACTCCGCCGGCATCCTCCTGGGCACCGTGCATGACGCGAACAGCGATATGCCCGTGCCTGGCGCGTCCATTTACGTCTCATGGAACACGATCGTGGTCGGTCCAAAGCAGCTTGCCTCGAAGCGGCGGGACATTGCCGCGAAGGCAAACGAGGACGGCTGGTTCGCCATCTGCGGCTTGCCATACGATGTCACTCTGACCGCCCGCGCGGAAACACCGGCCATGCGAAGCGGTTACGTGGAACTCACCGTACCCGCGCTGGGACTCAACCACCTCAGCTTCGCCGTGGCGTCTGACAGCACCGCCATCGCAGTGGTGGACACATCCGCGCCACACGGCAGCGAACCCCTCCGCAAGGGAAGCGCGCAACTCTCGGGTGTCGTTCTGACACCGGAGCATCGAGGCGCCTCCGGCGCGCAGATCGTTGTTTGGGGGACAACGGCCTCGGCAATCACCGGCGACAGCGGCGCCTTTTCCCTCTCGGGGCTGCCTGCCGGTACGTACACCATCGAGTCGCGTGCCGTTGGGTACGCCCCGACTCGCACCACCGTGAACCTGGCCAGCCGCCAGACCAGTACCGTGCGGATCGTGCTGGCGCAGAAAGTCCCTGTCCTGGAAGAAGTGACGGTCTACGGCCGGAAGACCGATATTCCGATGCTTATTACCGGATTCATGAAGCGTTCGCATGGCGGTACCGGCTACTTCATCACCCAGGACCTGATCCGGAGGAAGCACCCGTATCGCATCACCGATCTGCTGCGCACGGTGCCCGGTGTGCGCGTGATCCCTACGGGCGCCATTGGCTACACTGTGGCCATGCGCGGCTTTCTCTCGCGTACGGAGAACAACTTCAATCCGCTGTGCGATCCGGCGCTGTACGTTGACGGCCTCAAGCAATCCGGTGGATCGGCCGCAAGCTCACCAGCAATGGGCGGTGGTTCGTTCGACCTGGATCAGGATGTTGACGCCGCCGCGATCCCGCAGGACATTTTTGGCATCGAGGTCTACACCAGCGCCTCGGAGCTGCCGCCTGAATATCGCAACGGCAACAACTGCGGCGCGATTCTCATCTGGACCAAGCCACGATTGAAGACGCACGCCGGAAAATAGCGCCCTCGCTCACTCCCCCAGCCGGAACCCCGCAGCGTACAGCAGCGTGAGCGCGGTCTTCGCATCCACGATCTCCCCCTCGCGCACCATCTCCAGCGCCCGTGAGAGCGTCACCGGCTTGAGCTCCACGAACTCATCCGCCTCGAGCTGCGCGTCGCCGCGCGTCAGCTCCGACGCCATGAACGCGTGGATCTTCTCGTCCGTGAACCCCGGGGTCGTGTAGAACGTGCACAGATGCTCCATGCGCATCGCGCGGCACCCGGTCTCCTCCAGCAGCTCGCGATGCGCGCATGCTTCCGGCGCTTCGCCGGCATCCAGCCGGCCTGCCGGGATCTCGTACACGAAGCCATCGGTCGCATAGCGATACTGCCGGATCAGCAGCAGCTCCGGGTCGTCGCCCGAGGGATCGCTCAGGAATGGCAGCACCGCGCTCGCTCCCGGATGGCGGATCATCTCCAGCGTGCCCGTGGAGCCATCCGGAAAGCGCACCGTGTCCACGTCCAGATTGATGATGCGGCCGGTATACTGCCGCGAGCCGCTGATCTTCCCCGTGATGTTCGCGGCTGCGGCCGGCTCACGCTCCGACACGCTGCCCCTCCGCGTCGTACTCGAGCACCGGCCCCACGTTCAGCTCACGCAGCGGCGCGGTGATGACGGCCGGGTCGCCGACCGCCACGAGCTGCAGCGCCTCGGGGTGCAGGTGTTGCCGCGCGACGCGCAGCACGTCATCCCGCGTCACCGAGCGCATCCAGCCGCGATAGCGGTCGAAGTAATCCTCCGGCAGCTCGTAAACGATCATGGCCGCCAGCGCTCGCGCGATCGCGTCGGTCGTCTCGTACTTGATGGGGAAGACGCCGTCCAGATAGCTCACGGCGAGCGAGCGCTCGTCCTCGGTGATTCCATCGGCGCGCATGCGTTCGATCTCGTGCAGTACTTCGCGCGCGGCCGCCGCCGTGACATCGCTCCGCACCGCCGTTGATGCCACGAACGGCCCGGCGCCAATGCGCCAGCCGAAGCCGCTGAACGCGCCGTACGTGTACGCGTGTGCCTCCCGCAGATTCAGATTGATCCGCGACGAGAAGAGACCGCCGAGCACCGCGTTCATGACGTAGACGGGGAAGTAATCGGGGTGTGAGCGCGGCAGCCCCACGTGCCCGATGCGCAGCTCCGACTGCGGCGCGCCCGCCTTCTGCACCACGTGAATGGTCCGCTCCGCGCGTGCGGCGACGCTCGCGGGCACGGGCGACGCGGCCGCCGCGCCTGTCCAGTTGCGCGTGAGCTCGCGCGCCAGCGCAATACCGTCATCCACGCTGAGATCACCCACCATCACCAGCGTGGAACCCGCGGGCCGGAATCGCTCGCGATACTGCTCCACGAGATCGGCGCGCGTCAGCGCCTGCACCGACTCCGCACTGCCGTCTTCCGGGTGCGCATAGCGTACCGACGCGTCATACACGAACCGCGCGAACATCTCGTCCGCAAGCCCACGCGGTTCCGTGCGCACCTGCAGGATCTCCGCGAGGCGCTCGGCCTTGAGCCGCTCGATCTCACGCTCCGGAAACGCGGGCTCGGTGAGCACTTCGCCATAGAGCGCCATGGCATCGCGCAGCCGCGCCGAAAGTACGGTGAGCGTCACCACCGTGCTGTCCCAGTCCGCCGCCGCGCCGAGCGCGGCGCCCATTCCTTCCAGCCGCTCCGCCATCTCATTGCCGTCACGGCGCGTGGTCCCTTCCAGCAGCCCGAGCGCAGTGAGATTCGCCGCGCCTTCGTGCCCGGCCCGCTCCACACCGGCGCCGCTGGCCATGACCAGCGACACCGTCACCAGCGGCAGCTTGCGCACCGGCGCGACGATGACGCCCAGACCGTTCTCGAGTGTCAACCGCTCGAAGACGGGGAACTGATAGCGACGGGGCGGCCCGGGAACCGGCCGGGCGGGGAACGTCGTGCTGCCAGTGGCAGATGCCGGCGCCACGGCGCCCGCCTCAGCGCCGGCACTCACTGCACTGCCTCCGCCTGTGCCGCCACCGCCACGTCGGCTCCCGATTCCTCATTACCCGCCTGAGATTCCCTGTCGTACATGAGCGTCGCCCTGTTGTCCTCGTCCAGATGCGCCCGCGCGAACGCGTTCACGCGCTCGGCCGTCACCCGCTCGTAGCGTTCACTCTGCTCGTTCACCAGCGCGGGATCACCCAGCAGCGTGGCGAACATGGACAGCTTGTCGGCCCGCTCGCCAGCCGACTGCATGGATGAGATGAAACCGGTCTCGATGAGCGCCACGGCGCGCTCCACCTCGGCGTCGCTCACGCCGTTCGCCTCCAGGTCGTCGATCTCGCGTGCCACCTCCCGCTCGAGCACGTCGGCCGACACGCCGGGGCGCGCGGTCGCATCCACCACGAACAGATCCGCGCCCTTGGCGAGATCGAACGTGAACGCAGTGGCGTCCGACACGACCTGGCGTTCGCGCACGAGCGAGCGCCGCAGGCGACTCCCCTTGCCCATGCCGAGAATCGCGCCCAGCACGCTCCCCGCGTAGTAGTCGTCCGATCCGAAGACGGGTGAGCGGAAGGCCAGGAAGAGTCGCGGCACCGCGACCTCATCCGGAACCAGCTCACGTCGCGCCCCGCCCAGCGTCCTCGGCAATTGCATGTCGGCGAGTGGCGGCTTTCCCGTGCCCCGCGGAATGGCTCCGAAGTACTGCTCCACCAGCGTGCGGGTCTCGGCCGGCTCAAAATCGCCGGCAATGGAGAGGACTGCGTTGTCAGGCGTGTAGTACGTCGCAAAGAAGTTCGCGACATCCTCCAGGCTGGCTGCCGAGAGGTCCTCCATGGAGCCAATGAGCGAATGGTGAAACGGATGCTCCGGCGGAAAGGCGAGCGCAGGCAGCTTCTCCCACCAGGTCCCATAGGGCTGGTTGTCCACGCTCCAGCGGCGCTCGTTCTTCACCACATCGCGCTGGGTATCAAGCTTCTGCTGGGTCATCGCTGGAACGAGCGCACCCATGCGGTCCGCTTCCAGCCAGAGTGCGAGCGCGAGTTGGTTCGACGGCACTGTTTCGAAGTAGTTCGTACGCTCCAGCCAGGTGGATCCGTTGAGCGTGCCGCCCGCGCGCTGAATGAGCTCGAAATGTTCGTTCGCCGCCACGTGTGCCGACCCCTGAAAGAGCATGTGCTCGAAGAGGTGGGCAAAGCCGGTGCGGCCAGCCCGTTCGTTGGCCGATCCCACGTGATACCAGAGATTCACCGCGACAATGGGCGCGGTGTGGTCTTCGGAGAACGTGACCAGCAGACCGTTGCCGAGGCGGAATGTTTCTACGGGGATGCGCATGGCGGAAATGTCATGCATGAGCAGGGCCAGAGGAACCCCGCCCGTATGACAC
>JBOHTE010000059.1:0-4355 GCA_050733555.1 Gemmatimonadaceae bacterium
CGTGGCGATCGGGGTGCCGCTGTCGATCACCGGCGACGCGGTGTATCAGTTCCGGCCGTCGGCGCAATCGAGTTCCTCGACCATTCCGTACGTGGTCGGCGGACTCGGACTCTACCACCTCAGTTTCAGTGACAATGGTGGAAGCGCGACCAAGTTCGGTCTTAACGCCGGCGCAGGCCTCGAGTTCAGGCTCACGGGATTCTCGGTCTACGCCGAAGGCCGCTTCCACGACATCTTCACCAGTGGCAAGTCGGGGCACTACATCCCCCTTACGGTCGGGGTCAAGATTGGCGGAAAGTGATTGATGCGCTGAGGCCGGAATGCGATTGAGATGAATTTGGGGGTCAGACACGTGCGGTGTCTGACCCCTGTTTCCTGCCGGCGAGAGAGTCTGGCTGTAGAAGGTCAGACCCTAAGGGTGAGGAGGGTCTGACCCTTACGGCTGCGCGGTCGCGACCTGACTCACGCGCCGCGCGATGGACTCCATGCCCATGGGGATCATCTGCTGCGGAACGCCCTTGAGCTCGAACTCGTCGGCCCGGAGCACGCGCCCCGTGTGCACGTCGAGCAGTCTCGTATCAGCGTACCACACCGGCGTCGCGATCTTCGCCAGGGATACAGCGAGCACGGCATCAGCCCCCAACGCCTTTGCTATCTCGATGGCGCAGGGATCGGAGGTGCACGGCATTCCACGCGCGGACAATGCCGAGTCCACACGCGCCGCCGCAATCAGGTCGTAGGCACCCTGCGACGCCAGTGCGTCGCGCAGTCGCTTCGTCGCGACCGTGCCCATCTCGGTATCGCCCGGCACGACCGCGTTCGCACGCGCCAGGTTCAGATGGACCGCCAGCACCGCGAGTGTCTGCTTCGCCGGCGGCGCCACCACCGTGGTGGCCGGCGCTGCGGCCGCGGCTGCCGCGCCGGCCGCGACGAGCACGAGCAGCGTCGCAGTCGTCAATGCCCGGCTCCGCTTGCCCGGTATCATTCCGGTCATCATGTGCTCCTCCGCGAGCGAGGTGTGTGTCCGATGCCCCGCAAACTGCCCACCTCTGACAGTCTCATGGGAGGACATCACCGGGTCAAGTCGTTGGCGCCATGTACGGGCATCGGCTAGCCTTCGGCTGACCCTGTTTCGTGGACTCCTCGTGATGCCTGCCCGGCGCCGCCACGTCGTGCGCGCTCTCCTGTCGCTCGTGCTGCTCGCGCTGCTCGTGCTCTACGCTCGTTCGGTCAACTGGCCAACGGTGTGGAACGCCATCCGGACGGCATCGCTGTCCTTGCTGCTGCTTTCGGCGCTCGCGAATCTCGTGACGGTCGGCTCCAAGGCGATCGTCTGGTGGATCTTTCTGCGCGGCGTAGGGGCTCCGTCACTCGCGCTGTCGCTGCGCGCCACCGTCTCAGGCGCCGCCCTCAACAGCCTGGTGATCGCCAATGGCGGCGACGCGGCGCGCGCGGTGTTCGTCGCGCGGGGCTCGGACGCCAGTGGCGCCGCCGTGCTCGCGGCCCTCACGCTCGAACGCCTCTTCGATTTCATCGGTTACACGCTGGTGGTCGCCGTCGCGGCGTTTCTCCTGCCGATGCCGGCATCGGTGGCCCGGTGGCGCGGCCTCGCGGTGATCGTCCTGCTGGCGATCGTGGCGCTGCTCTGGTTCCTGCTGGTGCGGGTCGCCGAGGCGCCCGTGACCCCGGCGAGCAAACCCACCACGCTCGTCGCGCGCGCGAGCGCGTTCTTCGCGCGTTACGCGCACAAGCTGTCGGGCATGGTGACGTTGCCGCGCCTGGCGGCGGCGTTAGGGCTCACGCTGGTCAACTGGGGTTCGCAGATCGCGTCGTATCACTGGGCCGCAATGGCCACGCACTTTCCCATCACGGTCGCGGGAAGCATCGCGGCAATGATCACGTCCAACGTCGGCTTCCTCATGCGGCTGACGCCCGGCAACGTTGGCCTGTTCCAGTTCGTGTATGCGCTTACCGCGCAGGCGCTCGGTCTCCCCAGGGACGCCGCGGTGGGCACCGCGCTTCTGCTGCAGTTCGTGCAAAACGTTCCCGTGGTGCTCCTGGGCTCCATCGTTTCGCCCGCTCTGGTGCTGCGCCGCGAGGCGGCGACGGAAACACAGCTCTGACATACAAAGCGGGCGATCATTCCGTGACCCGGAAACGATCGCCCGCCCTGTCATGCGCGGCCGCACGCGGCGGCCACGTCCCGCTTACTGCATCGACGCGACCTTGCCCGAATCCGCTGCGGTGCCGCTCGTCTCGATCACGAACACCACGCGCCGGTTCAGTTCCGCGCCGGGCTCGGAGCCCCACGCGTTCGGCGTGACCAGGCGGGTCTTGCCATAACCGACAGTCTTCAGGTCGTTGTTCAGCCCCTGCGAGGTGAGATAGTCCTTCACCGCATCCGCGCGGCGAGTGGACAGCTTGACGTTGTACGACTTGCTGCCGGCGGGATCCGCGAACCCTTCCACGGTGATCAACGAGCCGGGGTAATACTTCTGCGCGATCTTGGCGAAGCGATCGAGCGATGCGTGGTCTTCATCGCGAACGGTGGCGTCATCGAACGCGAAGTGCACCGGCATGTCGAACTGCAGCCCCGTTTCGAGCGCCGTGATCTTGGCACCGAACTCCGTGCGCAGGCTGTCGAGATCCTTGTGCAGTGACGCGATGTCCACAGTCAGCCCGCTGTCCGATGCCATGCGCGCCATGCGCTCCGTGCTCACGAGCGTGTCGGTGCGCGCATCGCTCGTTGCGCGATCATCGGCGATGCTCTTTCTGACGAAGCCCTTGGACGCGCACGCTGCCATGAACGGGGCGACCAGGGCCACTACCGCGACGGCCTTCAGTTTGGTGTTCATTAGATTGCTCCGATTTCCTGACGAGTGAACTGTATCACGGGGGACGAGCCATCAGACTCTGCCAGAAACGTGCCGCGAAATTGCACTGCGCGGCTCGCATCCGCACTGCTGCGGTGCGCCTCATCGGACACCGCGTCGTACAGTCTTGCCACGCCCTGACACTCTCGGGAGCAACGGCCGCGGTCCTGCGTATGAACCGCTGATGTTTCGCCGAAGTTGCCGCTGCTCACGCAAGCGTGTCTCGCGATCAGACCGCCATGAAAGTGCAGTGTCCGGGCCGCGTTGACAATACACGCCGCGCCAGCCACCGCAGTGACGCGCGTCACACTAGCGAGTCGTCGAGCGGGAGCGCGAACTGTCCCTCGAGCGCCTTGACCAGAAAATGGCGCCGGTGATGACACGATGGTCCGCTCGCACGCAATCCATCGACGTGGCGGGGCGTGGCGTACCCTGCGTTCCGCTCCCAGGCGTACGACGGGTGCCGCCTCGCCAGCGCCGTCATGAGGGCATCGCGCGTGACCTTCGCGACAATGGATGCGCAGGCGATGCTGTAACAGCGATCGTCGCCGTGCACCACGGCAGTGTGCGGCACTCCCAGCGTGCGAATGGGCTTGCCGTCCACGAGAATGTGATCAGGCCCCGCGCCCAGGCGGCGCAGGGCGCGTCGCATGGCGAGCACCGTGGCATGATAGATGTTGAGCCGGTCGATCTCCGCCACCGAAGCGGCGCCCAGTGCGAGCGCCACGGCATGACGCCGGATGAGGCGGGCGAGCCGAACGCGCTCGACCGCCGGCAGCGCCTTGGAATCGTCGACGCCGGCAATGGCGCGCGCACCGGGCGGCATGATCACCGCGCATGCGACGACGGGGCCCGCAAGCGAGCCCCGTCCAACCTCATCCACTCCGGCGATCAGGGAAAGACCACGATCACGCAGGTCACGCTCCAGCAACGTCCAGCGCCGGCGCGACACGGCACGTTACTCCGACGAGGTCTGCGTGGTGCGCGTCTTCTTCTCGCGAATGCGTGCGGCCTTGCCGGTGGCATTGCGCAGATAGTACAGCTTGGCCCGGCGCACCATGCCGCGCCGCACCACGAGGATGCTGCCGAGCATGGGGCTGTGAACGGGGAAGATGCGTTCCACGCCAACGCCATTGGAAATCTTGCGCACCGTGAACGTTTCACTCACGCCGCTGCCGCGGCGGGCAATGCAGACTCCCTCGAACGCCTGCAGGCGCTCCTTCTCCCCTTCCTTCACCCGCACCTGCACCCGCAGGGTATCACCAGGGCGAAACGGCGGGACATCCGCGCGCAGGTATTCCTTCTGGGTTTCGATGAACGGATGCATGGCGTGCTGACCTGGGGTGTGTGGTGTGATTGAGCATCTCAAGCTAATTACCGAGCTGGTGGCTGGCTACTGGTAGCCGGTCAGGGCGGGTATTGGGCGTGTCAGATACCCGCACGCCACCCGCGCGGGGGAGCGCCGCGGACCCTCGGTACTGC
>JBOHTE010000060.1:0-5512 GCA_050733555.1 Gemmatimonadaceae bacterium
GCGTGCGTCCGCCAAACATCTCGTACGCCATCGTGCCGAACGAGTAGATGTCCGAGCGTGCGTCGATCGCGGATGATGCCGCCGCTTGCTCCGGCGACATGTACGCGGGCGTGCCGAGCGTAATGCCGGCGCCTGTGAGCTCGCTCGAGCCGGCTTGCGTCGCCGCTGCGTCCAGCGCTTTGGCGACCCCGAAGTCCGTCACCATCGCCGAGCCGCCGGAGAGCAGGATGTTGTCCGGCTTGATGTCGCGATGGACGACACCGTGCGCGTGTGCGTACTCCAGCGCGTCGGCAACTTCAGCCAGAATGCGGCGGGCATCCTCGATCTCCAGCGGGCCGCGACTGAAGCGAGTGGCGAGACTCTCGCCTTCCACCAGCGTCATGACGAAGAAGACGAGCCCGTTCTGTTCGTCGACCGAATAGATGGGAACGATGTTCGGATGATTGAGCTGCGCCGCCGTCTGCGCCTCGCGCAGGAAGCGGCTGCGCACATCCGGCCGGAACGCGAGCTCCGGCGGGAGCACCTTGATGGCCACGCGCCGGCGCAGTCGGACATCGGATGCCTGGTAGACGATGGCCATTCCGCCTCGCCCGATTTCGGACTCGATCAGGTAGGCGCTCCCCACCGCCGCGACCACGCGGTCCAGCATCGGATCCATCACGTGCCGTCTCGTGCTACTCCAGGCGCCGCGTCGAGCGCCGCGCCAGGCGCCGACTCAGCGCCGCACACTGCTCGCGCCCTGCACCGCCGCGTCCACATCGTCGGCCAGGGAACGCGCGCGCTCGGTGAGCAGAGTGATCTGGCCCGTGACGTTCGCGACGCCGCCCGCACGCAGCCGCAACACATCGAGCCGCATGTTCTGCAGCGCGAGCCCGCAACTCTCGAGCTTCGCGCGCGCGTCGCTCTGCCGCTTGAGGGCATCCGCCTGCGCGCGTCGTTCGCGCTTGAGCGTGGCGAGCTGTCGCACTCGTTGCTCGCTGGCCGCCACATCCAGTGGATTCGCCTGCGCCTCGAGCCTCGCAATGTCGCGCTCGATGCGCGGCCCGGCATCAGGCGCCAGCGTCCGGTCCAGTTCGACGAGCGAGCCCGCCAGCGACTTCACCCGATTGTACAGTCCGTCGGCGGCCGGAATCACGCCATTCACGAGCTTCTGATCTCTCTTGGGCAGGTCGCTGACCTGCCGGATGACTTCGGCGCGATCGCGCTCCGCGCGCTGCACCGTGTCCACATACGCGCCGAAGTCCGCGGAAGTCGCGGACATCGCATTCGCATGGGGCAGTGTCGCACGCTGCGCGGAGCGCACCCGCAATTTCTCCCGCTCCTTCGGATTGAACAGCGCGTGCGGCAGCGTCTGCGCGTACTCAATGCTCTCCGATGCGACGTCGAGCAGCCGCCGGTCGCGTGGCTGGCGGAAGACATCACGCCAGTCGTACCCCGACGACCAGAGCTTGGAGTACTTCGCGGCCAGCCAGATTCCCCAGAACACGGTGACAACGTACAGCCCGCTGCCCGTCAGGATGGACGCGATGATGATTGCCGCGTTCACGAAGGCGAACTTGGCGAAGCGCGACCGGAAGTGCTGGACCTCGGGCGCCGACCAGCGCGCGATGTCGTCCGGCGTGGGCGTGGTGTACTGTCCCGCCCCCGGTGGCACGCCCGCGGGTGCCGTGCCCGGCGCGTAGGCGGCGGGAAGCGGTGACGTGGGCACCACGCCACTGTAGGGTCTGGCAGTCGCGTCAGCCGCGGCAGTCGCGGCTTGCGTCGCCGACGCCGCGGGCATCGCGCTCGCATCACCCGACAGCGCGGCCGAGAGCGCCGACGCGCTGGGAAAGCGGTTCGCCGGCTCCTTCTCCAGCAGCGTCATCACGATCGTCGCCAGATCGGGGGGTACATCGGGACGCAGTTGCTGAACCGGGGCGGGACGCTCGGTGATCTGTTTCATGAGCATGGATGCCGTGCTCCCTGCCTTGAACGGGAGCTGGCCGGTGAGCATCTGGTATCCCACCACACCCAGCGAATACAGGTCGCTCCGGCCGTCGATCTCGTGCTCGCCCGCCGCCTGTTCGGGCGACATGAATGCGGGAGTACCGATGGCCATCCCCGTGGCAGTGAGGCGCGAGTCCGCGCCTTCCTGCATGGCGCGCGCGATACCGAAGTCCGTGACCATGGCGCGCTTGCTCTCGCGATCGAGCAGGATGTTGTCCGGCTTGATGTCGCGATGGATCACGCCGCGTGCGTGCGCATAGGCCAGCGCATCCGCCACCTGGCGCATGATGCGGCGCGCGTCATCCACCGGCAGCGCCCCTTCGTCGTGCAACCGCCTGCCTACCGTGGTACCGTCCACGCAGGCCATGACGAAGAAGACGAGCCCTTCGCGCTCATCAACCGCATAGATGGGAACGATGTTCGGCTGATTGAGCTGCGCCGCCGTCTCCGCCTCGCGCAGGAAGCGCGACTTGATCTCTCCGCGGTACGCCAGCTCCGGTGGCAACACCTTTACCGCCACGTCGCGCTTCAGGCGGCGGTCTCGGGCCCGGTACACGATGCCCATCCCGCCGCGTCCGAGTTCGCTCTCCACGTCGAACTGCGGCGCCAGCGCACGTTCGGCGAGGGCGCGCATTTCCGCGTCGGATGACAGGGCGATCGGATCGGGCACTATTGGGTCCTGGAGGGAATACAAGATGCTTAGTGTATCACTACCCGCGCCATCTGAAAAGATGATTCAGCCGTGCGGGCAGATACAGTACGTCAAACAGGCGGGTAGAAGTTGCAAATCCTGCCGCCCCGGCGTAACTCATGCTCTCAGGGAGCGCGTGGAACACGCATTGCCTGCGGAAGATTCAACGAGCAGTCCTTTACCAGGGTTTCGAACAACATGGCACAACGTCAAACGTTGCCCGTTCTGCCGCTGCGCGGAACGGTGATCTTTCCCGGCCTGGCGCAGCCCATCGCGGCGGGGCGTCCTGGCACGCTGCGCGCGATCGAAGCCGCCATCAAGGCCGACCGGTTGGTGTTCGCCGTGGCGCAGCGTGACAACGGCGAAGAACCGACGCCGGAAATTCTCTACTCCATGGGAGTCATCGCGCGCATTGGCCAGGTGCAGCGCGGGCTGGGCGGCGTGCAACTCCTGCTCCAGGGCGAGCAGCGTGCCACCGCTCTGCAGTACACCATGACGGATCAGTACCTCAGCGCGATCGTGATTCCAGTGGAAGAAATGAATCCGCTGGACGAGCACGACGCGGCGTTCGAGGCGCTGCACAAGGAGGCGCGCGAGCGCGCCGGGGAGCTTGGCGAAAAGCGCGGGCTGCCCGAGGAAGTCGTGCATCAGGTGCTCGACGCGGTCACGGAGCCGGGCAAGTTTGCCGATCTCGTGGCCGGCTACATCGACCTGACGGTTCCGGAAAAGCAGGGGCTGCTCGAGACGCTGAGCGTCGAGGAGCGGCTGCGTCGCGTATTGGTGCACGTGCAGCGCCAGATCGGCCTGCTCGAGGCACAGGAAGACATCAAGTCCCAGGTCCAGGAGGAGCTGGGTCAACGCCAGCGCGAGATGTATCTGCGCGAGCAGATGAAGACCATCCAGAAGGAGCTGGGCGACGACGATCAGAGCCGTGAGATGGAGGAGCTGCGCGAGAAACTCACGAAGCTGGAGCTCCCCAAGACCGCGCGGCAGGAAATGGAACGCGAGCTGGGGCGGCTGGAGCGCGCCGGGCGCGAGTCCATGGAAGCGCAGGTCATTCGGACCTACCTCGACTGGATCGCCGAGCTGCCGTGGAACGCGCGTTCGGACGACAATCTCGACCTGAAGCACGCGGCCGAAGTGCTCGACGAAGACCACTATGGTCTTCCCGACGTGAAGGACCGCGTGCTCGAATTCCTGGCGGTGCGCCAGCTTCGCGCGCAGGAGCTCGCCGAGGAGGTCGCCAAGACCGGCGAATTCCCGGCGTTCAAGGTGCGGCCCGTCAAGGAGGACGCAACGCCGGCGCTCGGCACATCGAGCGCGGACGATCATCCAATCACTGACACGCGCGAGGCCAAGGCGCGCGCCATGGCGAAGGGTCCGATCCTGCTGTTCATCGGCCCGCCGGGCGTGGGCAAGACGAGCATCGCGAAGTCCATCGCGCGCGCGCTGGGCCGTGAGTACGTGCGCGCATCGCTCGGCGGCGCGCGCGACGAGGCGGATATTCGCGGGCACCGGCGCACGTACGTGGGCGCAATGCCGGGGCGCATCATTCAGGGAATGAAGCAGGCGGGGACGAAGAACCCCGTGTTCCTGCTGGATGAGGTGGACAAGCTGGGCGTGAGCTTCCAGGGCGATCCGGCGAGCGCGCTGCTCGAGGTGCTCGACCCGGCGCAGAACGACACGTTCACCGATCACTATCTCAACATTCCGTTCGATCTGAGCGAAGTGCTGTTCATCGCGACGGCGAACTTCATCCAGAACATCCCCGGCCCGCTGCTCGACCGCATGGAAGTCGTGGAGTTCTCGGGCTACACGGAGCGGGAGAAGGCGGAAATTGCGAAGAAGTACCTGCTGCCCCGCCAGCTCGAGGAAGCCGGGTTGTCACAGAAGGGCGTGTCACTCACCGACGACGCGGTGATGGCGGTGGTGAGCCAGTACACTCGCGAGAGCGGCGTGCGACAGCTCGAACGCGAGTTGGGCGCCGTGGCGCGCAAGGTCGCGCGCAAGATCGCGGCGGGCGAGGAGACCGGCATGACGATCACGCCGGACGATGTCCGCGTGCTGCTCGGCCGTCCGAAGGTTCACCCCGAGCGCGCCGCGGAGGAAAACGAGGTTGGCGTGGCGACGGGAATGTACTACACGCCCGCCGGCGGCGACATCATGTTCGTCGAGGTGGCGGTGCGTTCGCTGGAACGCGCACCCGATCAGGATCGCGTGACGCAGATCACGGGGCTGGGAACCGTCTCGCTGATTCTCACCGGCCAGCTCGGCGACGTGATGAAGGAGTCGGCACGCGCGGCGCTTACGTACGCGACGACACATGCGTCGCAACTGCACATCCCGGCGGACCGGCTGGGGAACATGGAAGTGCACATCCACGTGCCTGCGGGCGCGATTCCGAAGGATGGACCTTCGGCGGGCGTGACCATGTCCACGGCGCTGGTTTCCGCGATGTCCGGCCGGCCCGTCCGCAAGGATGTCGCCATGACCGGAGAAATCACGCTGCGTGGCCGGGTGCTGCCGATTGGTGGATTGAAGGAGAAGGTGCTCGGCGCGCATCGCGCGGGGATCAAGACCATCATACTGCCAAAGGATAACGAGGCGGACCTGGAAGACCTGCCCGAGGATGTGCGGAGCGCGCTGGAATTTCATCCGGTGACGGCGCTCGATGAAGTGTTCGAGATCGCGATCGTCCGGCAGCGGACGCCCGTGGAAGAGCCGGCGCTGGCGGGAGTGAAGTAACCGCCCCCGGCCGCCCCGCCCTTGGGAATGATCCACGCCCTACCGCCCTCCCCGTGGGAATGGGCAATCGGGAATGGGGAATGGTGGGAA
>JBOHTE010000061.1:0-4265 GCA_050733555.1 Gemmatimonadaceae bacterium
GTACGGAGCCGCTATCTGGCTGTGGCGCAACGAGGCCGGCACGGGCAGGGCCTGGGAGCGGGAGGGCGTACGCGGCGAGTCCCCATGCCCAATTCCCCCTTCCCGCCATTCCCCATTCCCGTTTCCCCATTCCCCGTAGTAGTCACCCTCCGCCATTGGTGTTCAAGAACGCCGAAGCCATTCGATCCAGCTCGGATCGGGAGAGGCCAAGCGACCGTGCCAAAGGCCGCCATTTACTGACGGCGCCGCGAACTTCGCGAACGATGCGGCGCGCCTCGGCTGGCTTGAGGGCAAATTCGGCAGCGGCGTCCATTGCCAGCTCAAGTGACGCGGTGGCATCACCGTCAAGGCCGATTGGCGTGGACAGCACTCTTGGCCGAAGATCGGCCGGCACCGGATTCAGATCGTACGCGGGTGAAAGTCGCCAGCCTCCCACGCCGTTGTACAGAAAGCCGTGATTGCGGAGATGATCGTCGAGATTGGAAATGAGCACACTGAAGACGATCCGTCGCCAGAGCTCTGCAAGATCGGTCTGGACGGTCGCGCCATGCTGCCGCAGTGCCTCAGCGATTTCCACGTAGCTGCGCGTGCCGTGCTCAGTGGCGCCCAGCATGCTCATGGCGGACAGGAAGGGGATCCGGACGGTCCCGTGCCTGTCAAATCGTTGGAGCAGCAGGACCCGGACATCAAGAACTGATTCCAGTCGCCACTCGGAGACCTGTATTCCGCTGCGTCGCGCCAACGTGAGGGCGACCGCCTCCCACAGGACGGCACGTATGACATCGGCCTTCGCCGGAAATTTTGCGATCAGCAGTGCGCCGTTGCGCTCACGCACCGATGCTTTGGGCCGAGCGCCGCCCAGGGAGGAGCCAGGCGCCAGCAGCAGGCGCAGATCCTTTTCGGTATCGTCGCTCGTGAGCACGCGCTCGGTGGCGGCCAGGAGGTGAGGAAGCTCCACGAGCGGAGGCACCTGATCCGGGGCACTCGTTGCGACGAATGGCGACTCGGCCTTGAGGGCGAACCGCAGGGCCCCCTGTCGCGTGAAATCGCTGACGCGCAGCAGATAATCAATTTCGTGCAACGCTCGCGGCTTCTGTTTGACCGCGGCGGCGCGCCGGCCCTCGGCGCGAGCGATGAGCGTTCGTCCCCAGCGATCGGGCGCGGAATCGCCCAGCGCTCCGAAGAGCGCACGCTCGGGTGCAGTATGGTACGGACCGGGGCCGAGCGTGAGTGCCGGCTCGAGCGAGAACCGTTCAGGGTTGGCGAGCCAGCGATCGTCGTACTCGAACGTCGCGGTTTCGCGTCCCCTCGCGGTCGATGCCCACAGGCGGCCGACCGGGTGCGGAACCTCGCGAAGATCGGCGAAGACAAACGCTGCCGGCTCACTCATCGCTTCCGGGCCGTTGACGGCGGCTGTCGATGCAGGTGAATGCGCTGCGGCAGTCGTTCTCCCTGGAGCGTGAGGCCGACGGTATCGTGAGCCGCGTCCGCGAGGTCCGCCAGGCGATCAACCATGCCCAGCACGAAGAGCACCGTGGCATACGTGCCGAGTGACACCGCTGGATGGCCGCGTTCAACCTTGGCCAGCGTGGTCCGGCTGATGAGTGCGCGGTCGGCCATGACCGCAGTGGGAATGCGCCGGCGTCTCCGCGCATCGCGGAGGTCTTCTCCGAGCTTCTTCAGCGTGCGCCGGACAGGCGACGGGAGGGGAGGCAGAGTGCGGGGCATTACATAATGTACAATATACTGAGCGCTATCGTCAATAGAGATTGTGATATTGAACGGTAATATGCGACGGCAGGGAATGGGGAATGTGCCGCGCTCCGCCGCCCTCCCCCTGGGAATAGGGAATCGGGAACAGGGAATCGGGGAGGCAGTCCGCCCCCAGCCGCCCCACCCCTTTTCTTCTTGTACGGATCCGCTGTCTGGCTGTGACGCACCGAGGCCGGCAGGGGCAGGGCGTGGAAGCGGGAGGATGTGCGCGGCGAGTCCCCATTGCCCATTCCCGCCATTCCCCATTCCCGTTTCCCCATTCCCCGTAGTCGCGTTCCCCATTCCCCGTAGTCGCCATTCACGTCCCCGGAGCGACCCACGCTGGCATCGATCGCTTCATGAACGCGTCAAACATCGGAACGGTGAATGCCGTGTCGCCGTGCTGCGGGCTGTATACCATGCCCTTGCGAATCAATTCCTGTCGGACGTAGCCGACCGACGTCACCTTGACGCCAAGCACCGCCGCGATGTCGCCGGAGCGGTGTGGACCAGAACCCAGCTCCGCCATGGCGCGCATGTATTCTTTTTCTCGCGGCGTCAACCGATCCAGTCGCACACGGAAAAAGCCCTCATCGAGCCTTTTCAGCGCGGCAACCGTGGCGCGCTCCACATCAGCGTGCGTAATGGTTGGTGTTTTGGCGACATTCCACGCGCTCGCTCCCCACTCCTGGAGAAAGTAGGGATAGCCTTCTGTGCGCTCGACGATATCGGAGAGCGCGATCGGCTCGATATCGGTGCCCTCGCTCCGCAGCGGCTCGCGAATCGCACGCTCGGCGTCTGTTCGCCCCAACGGTCCGACGTCCGGATAGTCGAACAAACGCTCCGCGTAGGACTTCGCCTCGCCAGCGAGCGCCGCAAGCGAAGGCAGTCCAGCGCCAAAGAAGACAAGAGGCAGGCCCCGCTGGCCGATCTTGTGAACGGCCACGATCAGAGCAGCGAGGTCTTCGGAAGGCAGATATTGGACTTCGTCGAGCAGGAGCGCGACAGGCGTGTCTGCAGCTCGCGCCGCCTCCGCCACCAGGAGGAGCAGATCGGGTAGATCCGTTTCCAGATGACCAGACGCAGCGAGGTCCGGCTCGGCCACCCCTACCTCCACATCTCCAACCTTTACCTTGAACACGCTCGCGAATGCGTGCAGAGCCCGGAGGGCGCGCATTGCGATGGATCTTGCTTTCTCGATGGTGCTCAGGCGGTTCAGCAGTAATCTGAGCGGAGGGACGAGCATCTCGGACAACCGGCGATTCTCTGGTGCTTCGAGCTCGATCGTGCGATACCCCTCCTCTTCGGCGATTCGGCCGATCTCGTTCAGGAGAACGGTCTTGCCGACGCCTCGGAGTCCAAGGAGCATCTGGCTCCTCGCGGCGCGCCCCGCCTCAACTCTGGCGAGCGCTACCGTAGCGTCCTCAATGATTTCGTCGCGCCCAGCCAGCTCAGGTGGACGGGTACCGGCGCCGGGCGCAAATGGGTTTCGTCTCCGGTCCATGGGCAGATTATACGGTTATTTTGTGGTTTGGCAAGAAAATGCCTAAGATCCCACAAATTCAAATACGCCCACGGCCGATGTCGGGAACGGCGCGATCCCGAGGTGGTTTCAAGGCGGAAGGGACACTCGAAGCCAGTTTATGGCTCGGCTGCCTAAATTCTCCCAAACTCCCACAAAGCCCTTGAGTCGAGTACTACCCGGAAGGAGCCTGCTACGAGGAGGAGACGCAGGTCATCGTCGGCTACGTCGTCGGCACGCACCGTTGGCGGTTGACGCCCAGAGCCGGATGACGCAATGAGGAAGTCCGGAAGATCCGCAAACAGTGAGGCCGCCGGCGTCACGCGCAGCATGATGAACCAGGGGAATATTCTTCCGTATTCCTCCAGGAAGGAATACAATCGGATATTCCTCTCCACTCGACGACACGGAATACAGCGGTGAGCCCCGAGCTCCTGCACTGGCACACTGCATCCGTTGCGCAGCAGCACGACGTACCAGCCGCCCGCAGTTCACAGTAGATTACCGTCATCATGTCCACCCCGATCATCAGCGCCTTCAACGACGGGTATGTCGCCGGGCTGTACGAGTCCTTCCTCCGCGACCCTGCTTCCGTTGACGAGTCCTGGCGCCAGTTCTTCCAGTTCGCGCACTCGCTTTCCGGCATTCAGCCACAGATCACCACTGCGGGGGCGGCCGCCGGCGTCACTGCTAGTGCCGCCGCCGTTGGTGCCGCAGCCGCCGTTGCCACCACCGGCCTAGCCGGTGCCACCGCCGATCCGGCCTTCCTCCGCAAGGTCGCCGGCGCCGCGGCGCTCGCGCAGGCCGTGCGCCACTACGGGCACTTCGACGTCCAGCTCGATCCACTCGGCTCGCCCCCGTTGAGCGCGGCCGAGCTCAAGCCCGAGTTCCATGGGATCACCGAGACCGATCTCGCCACCATCCCCGGCGCCGCGCTCGGCTTCGAGCAGGATGCCACCGCCGCCGATGCCGTCGCGCGGCTGCGCCAGCT
>JBOHTE010000062.1:0-6867 GCA_050733555.1 Gemmatimonadaceae bacterium
GTTCGCGCGTGCTGCCCGTTCCAGCCACTCCGGCGCAGAGGATGCGTGGCGCCGCGTCCCCGTCGGGGACCTGTTCCAGCGCGTCCTGCACCGAAGCCGCGATGATCGCCGCCGAGCGCTCTGCGTCGCCGGGTCGCACGGCGCTCCCCGCGCCTTCCACGTGCAGGATCTCCTGCGCGCTGTCATCGCACACGAGCACACGGGTGCGCGAGCCGCCGCCATCAACACCAATCACGAGCCGCATCATGCCGCTTCCGTCTCCGTCACGATCTCCGTGGCCGGATGTGTGAGTGAGGAAAGAATGCCCACTGATACCGTAATGCACGTCCCGATCAGAACGTACCAGGGCCACGCGATGCGCGCAGCGGGTCCCAGCGCCTGTGCCATGGCCGGGAAGGCCTGCACGAGCTGCTTGGCGAACACGATGAAGGCCATGGTGCCAATGCCCACGCTCATGCCAAGAATGGCGTCGCGCTGAATCGCGCGGCGCCAGAAGATGCCCAGGAAGAAGCCGCCCAGCAGGCCGCCGTACGTGAACGATGCGATGCTCAGCGCCACCACGACCACTGGGGTGCCGTTGTCCCGGAACATGAGTGCACCAGCCGTGAGGATGGCACCCCAGAGCAGGGCAAAGCGCTTGCCCGCCCGCAAGGTGCGCGGGTCGTCTGCTGAGCGTTTGGTGAGCGGAACGTAGATGTCGAGCGTCGTGGATGCGGCCAGCGAGTTGATCGCGCCGGAATGCGTGCTCATTGTTGCCGCGATGATCGCGGCCAGGACCAGTCCGATCAGACCCGTAGGCATGTACTCCAGAATGAACGTCGGGAAGACGGCGTCTGGTGTCGCGAAGGTGCGCGCGCCGTAGAGTCCCCACAGGCCGATGCCAATGACCAGGAAGAGTGCGAACTGCACAAACACGGCAAAGCCGCTCCCGATAATTGCGCGCTGGGCATCCTTGAGCGAGCGGGCCGAGAGCAGCCGCTGCACGATGAGCTGATCTGTTCCATGTGACGCCATGGACAGGAAGGCTCCGCCCAGCAAACCCGCGAGCAACGTGTTGGGTCGGTCGAATCCCGTGTAGGTATCAATGAGTCTGAGCTTGCCGTGCGCCGCCGCGCTGGACACGATGTGGTGCCAGCCTCCGGGCACCACCTTCGCCAGCAGCACGATGGCCGCGACGCCGCCCAAAAGGTAAATCGACGCCTGCAGCAGCTCGGTCCACACCACGGCCTTCATGCCGCCCTTGTACGTGTAGACGACGGTGAGCAGCCCCAGCACCAGCACCGCGATGGGCATGGCCTGTCGTCTGGGGATCACGGACTCCGCAATGAGCGCGACCGGGATCGCGGTGGCGAAGATGCGGACGGAGTCCGCGAGCGCCCGCGTCACCATGAAGACGATTGACGTGAAGCGCCGCGTGGCCAGTCCGAAACGCCGCTCGAGCAGCGCGTACGCCGTGACCAGTTCGCCCTGGAAGTATCGCGGCAGCAGCGTGTACGCCACGACCACGCGTCCCAGGATGTAGCCGGCGACGATCTGCAGGAATCCGAAGTCTCCGATGTAGGAAAAGCTCGGCGCGCCAATGAACGTCAGCGCGCTGGTTTCCGTCGCGACGATGGAAAAGAGCAGCACCCACCAGGGGATGTTCCGGTCGGCGACGAAGTAGTCCTTTGTGTTCTTCGGGCGCCGGCCGACATGGATGCCGAGCGCGGTCGTTCCACCGAGATACGCCACCAGCACCACTGCATCGAGTGGCGTGAAGTGCGTCATCGGCCCTGCACCCTACGCCACGACATATGCCTCCATGGCGAAGTACTCGGCGAGACCGAGCCGGTTGAGCTCCGCGGCGGTGCCAATGTTTCGCGCCTCCACGCGCTGCCAGAATTCGCGGGTGTCGTGGCCGGGAAAGGGTGCCGAATCCTTCTGGGACTGATGCTTGAAAATCGCCTGGATCTTGAGCCGCAGCTCCTCCTGCGACAGCGGCACGAGCCACGTGGCCTCGGTAAGCGGCCACTCCTGCCACGCGCCGCGGTAGAGCCAGACTTCGGGCGCCGGATCGCCACCCCCGGGGGCATGCCGCTCGGCGAGTGCCAGATCAATCGCCTCCTTGCATATCCGGTGCGTGCCGTGCGGATCCGTGAGATCGCCAGCGACGAAGATCAGGTCAGGCTGGAACTCGTCGAGGAGCGTGCGGACAATGCGGACGTCGGCAGCCCCGACTGGATCCTTGCGGACCTGACCGGTCCGATAGAACGGCAGGTTGAGAAAGCGCGCATCGCTCGCGCCGAGTCCGAGGACCTCGATGCCACTCACGGCTTCGGCCTCGCGGATGTCGCGCTTGATGTCCTGCACGTCCCGCGTGTCCACGTCGCCAGGAACCTTGCGTCCGAGAAAATCGCCCACGCGCTGCACCAGATCCGACGTATCGCGCGTCGGCTCGTAGCCGTCGCGTGCGAGACGTGCCAGAAAATCGAGGTAGCGGCGCACGTCGTGGTCGAAGACGGCGATGTTCCCGCTGGTCATGTAGGCGACGAGAATGGTGTTGCCGTTCTGCACCAGCTTGTGCAGGATCCCGCCCATCGAGATCACGTCGTCGTCCGGATGCGGCGAGAAGCAGATGATGCGCTGTCCGCGCGGCAGCTTGGAGCGGCCCCTGATCTTGGCGCCCAGCACGTTGAACACCATCCCGTTCAGCGCGCCCGGGGAATCGTAGCAGGCGAGCAGCGACGAGAGCCGATGCTCGGCGTAGTCTCGCCCCGTGAGCTTGAGAATGGCGCGATCACAGCGGCGGGAGAGCCAGGTCACGGCTCGCACCGCGAGCGCGGGTGTCCAATCAACTTCATCCACGAGCCATGGCGTGGCGATGGGCGTGAGCCGTTCCGCAGCCGACGCATCCACGTAGAACGTGGTGCCGCGGTGCCGCTGCAGAAAAGTCGCCGGCACCTCGTGATCCACGTCCTCCTCGACGGCGCGGCGCACGATCTCCGCCTTGTGCTCGCCCGTGGCGAGGATGAGAATCTCGCGAGCCTCGAAGATCGTCGCGATGCCCATCGTGATCGCCTCACGCGGCACGCTGTCCTCGCCAAAGAAGTCGGCGGCGGCATCGCGTCGCGTGACCGGATCGAGCGTGACGAGGCGCGTGCGGCTCTGCATCCCGGAGCCGGGCTCGTTGAAGCCGACATGCCCTGTCCTGCCTATGCCCAGGAGCTGCAGATCGATGCCGCCTGTCGCGCGGATCGCATCCTCATACGCGGCGTTCGTGGCGCGCACGTCGTCCCGGGCGACATCGCCGCGCGGGATGTGCACGTTGTCGCGCGCAATGTCCACGTGGGCGAAGAAATTCTCCCACATGTACCGGTGGTAGGAGTGGATGCTGTCGGCCGCCATCGGGTAGTACTCGTCCAGATTGAACGTGACCACGCGCGCGAACGTCAGCCCTTCCTCGCGGTGCATGCGAATGAGCTCGCGGTAGACACCCAGCGGCGTCGAGCCGGTGGCGAGTCCCAGAACCGTCTGCTCGCCCGCCGCCGTGCGTTCCCGCACGAGGCGAGCGATGCGCTGCGCCACGAGGAGACCCAGCGTGTCGTGGTCGGGGACGACGATCACGGGAATGCGCAGCTCGAGGCGCGACGCCTCAGGAGTCATTGCGGGTGGGACGCGAGAAAGCCCGCGATCCGGAAGGGAGTCGCGGGCTTTGCGAGGCGCCTCGCTCCGTCAGCCACGGCGGTGGGTGGGCGCGACGCGAATCTTACGCGGTGAACGAGCTACCGCAGCCGCAGCCGCCGGTAGCGTTGGGGTTCTTGAACGTGAAGCCGGAACCCTGCATGGAGGTGACGTAATCGACCGTGACGCCGTTCAGATACTGAGCCGAGAAGGGGTCGACGAAGACGCGCACGCCCTCCTGCTCGACGATGACGTCGTCATCGGCGCTCTGCTCCTCGATGAGAAGCCCGTAGCGGAAACCGCTGCACCCGCCCGGCTGCACACTCACCCGCAGACCGCCTTGTTCGGCGGTGACGCCTTCCTGCTCCATGAAGCGCCTGACTTCGACTGCCGCTCCCGGCGTGATGGTGACGGTGATGGCGGGCTGCTGAGTTGTACTCATGCGAAACCTCTGGGATGTGAACAGGGGACAAACCCTGACTGGTTCATACTCTACAAAGTTACAAGGGAATCGGGAATGGGGAAGTCGTCGCGTGCCTCTCGCTACCGCCCTCCCCCTGGGCATGATCCTCCCCACCACCGCCCCGCCCTTGGGAATCGGCAATCGGGAATGGGGAATCGGGGAGGCAATCCGCCCCCTGCCGCCCCACCCCGATTTTATGGGGAATGGGGAATCGGCCTCCCCATTCCCCCTTCCCACGATTCCCCATTCCCGTTTGCCGATTCCCAAGGGGGTGGCCGGGCTGAGGGGCTACCCCCTCACTTCCCCGCCAACAGCCCCGCCCCCTCTGCCGCAAGACCATCCACGAGCCGCTGCACGTGTTCCCTCTGGGTGCGCGGATTCATGACCGTCACGCGCAGCACGCGCCGGCGGTCGAGCACCGTGGTGGTGATCCACCCGTGGCCGCTGGCATTGTACCGCTCGCGCAGCGCCAGATTCAGCGTGTCGAGCAGCTCATCGTCGCGCACGCCGTCGGGGAGCCAGCGGAAGCAGAGGATGTTCGACTCCGGCTCGTGCAGCGCCGTGAAATCCGTGCGCGAGCCGAGTACGTCGTACAGGGCGCGCGCCATGGCGCAGAGATGATCGTACAGCGCGGCCATGCCGTTCGCGCCGTGCCGCTGCAGCGCGACCCACACCTTGAGCGCGTCCACGCGGCGCGAGCAGAGAAAGCTGCGCGTACCCTGGTCCGGCGTGCGTCCGCCCTCGCCGCGATGGAAGAGGTACGGCGCCTCCTGCGCGAAGGCCCGTTCGAGATCCTGCTCGTCATGGACGAGCAGCATGCCCGCGCTGAGCGGCATGAGCATCATCTTGTGCGCGTCCCATGCCACCGAACGCGCACGGTCGATGCCGCGCACACGATCGCGGTGCGTCGCCGAAAGGAGCGCCGATGCGCCGTGCGCCCCGTCCACGTGCAGCCAGATGCCGTGGGCTTCGCACATCGTGCCGATCGTCTCGAGATCGTCGAACGATCCGGTGGCAGTGGTGCCGGCGGTTGCGACCACCGCCATCACGCGCGTTCCCGCCTGGTGCAGCTCGGCGAGCCGGGTCTCCAGCAGGCCGGTATCCATGTGCCCGTTGGGCGCGGGAATCCGGATGAGGCGCCGCGTGCCCAGACCAAGCTGCGCGACCGCGCGCTCGATGGCGTAGTGCGCCTGGCCCCCACAGATCACGACGGGCGCGTCCGCGGGAATGCCCTCCTCCCATGCGTGCGGCATGCACACCGCCCGCGCGGCGAGCAGCGCCGTGAACGTGGCTTCCGTGCCGCCCGACGTGAACGTGCCGCCCGCATCCCGCCCCCACCCCACGAGTTCGCACATCCAGCGGATCACGGTGCGCTCCACCGCCGTGCCGCTCGGCGACATCTCGGACACGGCGACCGACTGGTTCATCGCCGCGATCACGGCCTCCGTCCACACCGCCACGGGCAGCGGCGCGGAGACCTGATGCCCCATGTACATGGGATGCGCGAGCTGGTTCATCTCGGCGAACACCTCCCGCTCGAGCCGCTCGGTGATCGCCGCGAGCGGCATCCCTGCGCGTGGCAGCGGTTCGGCGAAGCGCCGCGCGAGCTCCACCGGCGAGAGTGCACTGGACACGCGGCCGGCCGGCTGACTCGTTCGCGCGAAGTAGCGCGTCACGAGCTCGAGGAACGGCAGCGCCGCATCGCGCTCCATGTCAGCGGACAGTGGCGAATGAGAGGCGACGGGCGAAGACGGCATGAAGGAGGGAGTCAGGCGGGAATGGGGAATGACAACGGGAAACCGGGAGACAGCGTACCGTCAGCGATTCGATGCGAGCCTGCCCGAGCGGGACCGGCTTGCCGCGCCCCGTTCCCCGGTCCGTCGTCCCGCTGGCTCATGGCCCGGGCCCAGCGTCAGCTCCAGCAGTTGGCGCGCGGGCTGGGGATCACGGGTCAGATAGAACTGGACGCGCGAGATGATGAGGGGATGCTCGATGCGCACGCGCAGCAGGCGACGCTGCATGGCGGGCGTCATGGTCGGGAAGAAACTCAGCGTGCAGTGGGGCGAGAAGTGAAAGCGCGCGGGCTGAAAGCGCAAGCCGCTGGCGATGATGCGTTCGTGGAACGTGCGCAGCGGTCCGTGCGGATCGAGCGGCAGCACGATGATATCCGTCTGCATGAAGCGCACGGGACGTCCGAAGTGGAGCACCATGGGCGGCGTGTCGCTCACCACCGCATCGAGCAGCGTGCGGAGACGCGCGGCGGACGTATCCGGCGCGATGGGACCGGCGCCGGACGAGCCGATCAGGGTGACGTGTGGGCTGGTTCCCTTCGTCAGCTTCGGGTCGGCCCAGCGCTGGATCGCCAGCACCTCGTCCCGTACCGCCCCCTCGAGCTCCGCCACCACGAAGATTCCACGTTTCATTCTGTCCTGAAACATAGTGGCAGAAATCGTTCGACGGGTGTACAAGGCTGACGAGCTGGCTGGTTGATGCCGGCTCGCTCTGGATCGATTGGCGTTTGCGGGTTACAACTATGGCGGCGCGGTCGCGCCACGTGCCGTTTCACCCTCATGCATCCGTACGATGACTTCACGTCTGCGCATCCTGCTCCTGTTGTCCGTCGCGACCGCGTGCTCCCGGCCGCGGCCGATTTCTCCTGCACCTGCGCCCGCGGCCAGCGTGCCGCCTGACACGCAGGAAGCCTCGCTCTTCGCCGCCGCGGTGCAGCACGGCACACGCACCAC
>JBOHTE010000063.1:0-5943 GCA_050733555.1 Gemmatimonadaceae bacterium
CGTGCTGCCTCCCTGTGCAGTTTAAAACTGCATCGCCGGAGCGCGCAGCCAGCCAAGACCGTGACCTGCGAGAAAGTCCTCCAGGCTCGCCGAATGCCAGCTCGTGATGCGGAACGCCGGGGGAATCCACGCCGTCCCCGTTCCGTTGTCCTGATCATCGAGCGCCAGCGCCGTCGCGAAGCGCACGAACAGGCTGTCGTAGTCCACGCCCAGCAGCGCGGCGATGTTCGCCGTGCCGCTGAGCTGGATGTTCCTGGCCACCCAGTCGCGCGTGAGCTGCGCGACTCCGCCCGGATAACCCGGTCCGTACTGATCGTTGATGTATCGCTGCAGGATCCACGATGCGCCGTAGAAAGCGGCGAAGTCGCATGGCACTGCCAGGTTCGTGCTGCCGTAGACGGTGCACTGGTCGGGCGCGTCCGGGGACTGAAAGCCGCTACCCAGGTCACCGAAGTAGCTCGCCAGCTTCACGATCTCGTCCGTATACCACGCACTCCCCGCGACGCTGAACGCCACTTCGGCGCCATAGTTCTGATAGGCGGCATTGCCGAGCGTCGCGTGCCCCGCCAGCTCCTCGGCGAGCGTCGCCTGACCTTCCATTTCCCAGCCGGCCATCGGCGCTCCGTCGTTGAGGATGAGTCGCTGGGAGTACTGGATGACGTGCGTGAACTCGTGCGCGATGAGCTCGGGCATCTCGGCCACGACGGTCGACCTGGATCGGGCCCCGCCGCCTACCGCGTTATCCGGGTCGGGCACCTCGCCATAGTAGATTTCGGCGCCGTTGCTTCCCGCACAGAGTGACGTCGGCACAAGATCTCCGAGGAATACGAAGCCCAGCAGCCGCGGGATCGTGTTCACCTGCCGGGTGAGCAGGATGATCGCGCGCCCGTTGCCATCGATGTCGCTGGGATGACCGAAGTAGGCGGTATCCGTGGCGTAGATGCGCGCGTCGAACTGATTGCTCGCCGCCTGGACGTCGGCCTGCGTGAGCGAATCCGCGGTGGGATTCGCGGCATCCTCCACCCAGATGCCGGCGCTGCCCACCGCACGCACCACACCACGGATGACGTTGAAACTGGAGCACAGGTCGCTCGCGGTGAGGTTGGGCACATGGAGGGTGAGCGTATCTCCGACGTTCGGCGCAACAGCAGCCGCCACGCCGCGCACGTCTACCGCCGCAGCGCTGCGGTTCCGCGTGACGCGTCGCGTGAGATGCGCCGCCTCCCACTCGCGAATGCGCAGATCCACCTCCAGTTGACCGCGACGTCGCTCGATCGCGTCACGAAGCAGCGCCGGCATCGCGCCGCCGCGAACCGCCCTGCCGCGCGACGGAAGGCCGAACGCACGATTCGCCGAGATACCCGGCGAGGAAGCCACGATGCTCGGCGATGCGGCGATGCCACCGGTCGCAACGACCTCGAATGGGCTCACCACGCCCGGAGTCTCCGCTGGTGCCGTGAGCCCCATCAGATACGTCTCCTGCGGGCCCGTCGATGGAGCGAACCGCAGGCAGAACTGTCCCGGATTCCGAAGGATGGTCTCCTGTCCCACAGCGAGTGTCAGCGAGGAGCCTGTCGGACGCAGGGGCACCAGATCGTGCGACCCGGATTGCGGCCCCACCGACACGCTCACGCTGGCCAGGCGAACGGGCTTACAGGCGGACGTCGCGATGCGGACGGTGAGACTCGATGGTGTCCTCGCGATGACCTGCGCGGTGTCGCCATCGACGACGACCACGTTGCTGTCCGCCGTAGCGGAGAAGTTCGCGCCGTTGATCGTTGCCTGCTGTCCCTCTACCAGCGTATCCGGCGATACGCTCGTGATGACGGGCGCGGGCACGAGCGGCTGCGCGGAGGCCGAGAACGTCGCGGCACCGCCGTTCTCGCCGGCTGCCTTGGCGAGCACCATCGGCGCGAGGGAATTGAACCCGAGTGTCCACCGCGCCTGGATCTCTCCCACCGAGTCGGTGACCCCCGAGTCGGGTGCCACGGAGCCGTCGGCGCCGTTGCTCAGCGCGAACCTCACGGTCACGCCGGCAACCGCGTGGTTGTTGAGATCCGTGGCGCGTACAACGAGCGGTGCGGCGAGCGCCTGTCCCATCCGCGCGGTCTGCGAATCCCCCGAGACCTTGACCATCTTCTGCGGGACCTGCGCGACCATGATCGCGGCCGATGTCGTCAGCGTACCAGACGTGGCGCCGATCATGGTGGCGCCGTTCATCACGGCAGTCGCCATTCCGCCGGTCGTGACGGTCACGATCGATTCGTCCGACGAATGCCACACGACCGTCGACCCGTGGATCGAGTCGCCGTGCTGGTCCCGGACGGTTGCCACGAGGTTCTTCGCCTCACCGAGCGACCCGAACGTCCAGCTCTGTGGCTGGACGACAATGCTGGTGGGAACCTGAGGCGGTGGCGCGGTCGTATCGCCGCCGCCGCACGCCCCGGTGACGACGACGAGGAACGCGGCAACCCGGCGACGACGGGACCGCGAGAGGTCTGGCGACATGGCTCGGCGCCTGCACAGGAGAGGTGCGCTATGATGCGCCCCGTGCCGCGATTCCGCCACCGCGACCCCGTCTTGACAGCTCGCTCCCCGGCCCGCACCATTCCTTCCAGATTCTGTATGGAACATCTGCAAGGAGCCCCATGCCCGCCCTCCCCGTCCTCAAAGGCACCCTCGATCTCCTCGTCCTCCGCGCCCTCAACTGGACGCCCATGCACGGCTTCGAGATCGTCTCCTGGCTCGAGCAGGCCGCACAGGGCGCGCTCGACGTTGAAGACTCGGCGCTCTACCAGGCGCTCTACCGCCTGGAGGAACGCGGCCAACTCGACGCCGAGTGGGGCGTGACCGGCAACAACCGCAAGGCCCGCTACTACAGGATCACCTCCGCCGGCCGCGCGTACCTGCGCGCCGAAACGAAGAGCTGGGTGCGCTACGCCGAGACCGTGACCGCGATCCTGACGGCGCCGCGCAATTCGCTGCCGGCCGGCGACGCCGCATGATCCGCGACGGCGTCCGTCGCTTCTTCAACCTCGCGCTCCGCCGCCGCGATCAGTGGGAGCGTGAGGTCGAAGACGAGATCAGGCTCCACCTCGCGCTCCGCGCCGAACAGCTCGCGGATCAGGGCATGCTGCCCGACGCCGCGAGCGCCGAGGCCGTGCGCCGCTTCGGCGCCCTCTCCACTTCACGCGCGCGGTTGCTCGATGCCGCGCGTCACCGCGAGCACCACATGCAGCGCACCGAATTCCTGGCCGACCTGAAGCAGGACACGAGCTTCGCGCTCCGCACGCTCGGCCGCCAGAAAGGCTGGACCGCCGTCACCATCGCCACACTCGCACTCGGGATCGGCGCGACCACCGCGGTGTTCAGCGTGGTGAGCAGCCTGCTGCTGCACCCGCTGCCGTATCCGCATTCCGATCGCATGGTCTTCGTCTACCAGGAGCCGAGCACCGGGAACAAGACGGGCATCAGCGTGACGATCACGCCGTCGGCCCCGGTGGTACGTGCCTGGATGGCCGGGTCGCACGACTTCGAGGCACTGGAGGGATACAACTCCAGCACCGTGATGCTGCAGACGCGGGATGAGCCCGTGAAGTACCAGGCTGCCCGGATATTCCCCACCTTCCCGCGGTTCGCCGGCCAGAAGCCGATCCTCGGGCGCATGTTCAGCGCGCAGGACATCGCGCAGCACGATCACGTGGTGCTGCTGGGCGAGCAGCTCTGGCGCACCCGCTACGGCGCGCAGCGGAACGTGCTGGGCACACCGGTGACGCTCGGCGACTCGACGTACACGGTGATCGGCGTGCTGCCGTCGGCGCTCCGCCCGCCGGTGATCGGTGACGCGTCGCCTGATTTCTGGATGCCCCTCGATGTCAACAACAACAATCTCGGCATGATGGTGCTGGGCCGCCTGCGCCCCGGCATCACGAGCGCTGCCGCGACGCGCGAGCTCGACTCGCTCGTCGCGCGATCCGGCACTGACGCGGCGGCAGGTGCTCTCTTCCGCACCAGGCTCGCGCAACCGTCCGATCGCGTGAGATTTCGCGACTCGCTCACCATGCTGAGCGGTGCGGTGCTGCTCGTGCTGCTCGTCGCATGCGCCAACGTCGCGCACCTGCTGCTCGCGCGCACCGCTGCCCGGCACCGCGAGCTTTCGCTCCGCGCGGCGCTCGGCGCCCGACGTGGACGGCTCTTCCGACAGCTCCTCACCGAAAGTCTGCTGCTCACCACAGCCGGTGCGGTGCTGGGTGTGCTGCTGGGATGGTTGGGCCTGCGCACACTGGTGGCCATGCGGCCATCGTCCCTGGACGAGTTGCGCGTGGCGCACCTGGACACGACGACGCTCATCGTCGCCGCCGCGCTCACCGTGTTGAGCGGGTTGTTCTTCGGCATCATGGGCGCCATGCAGTCGGCGGGCAACTCCGCGCAGAACACGGTGCGAACCGGCGCCGCCATCTCGCCCGGGCGGCGCAGCGAACGCGCGCGTGGCGCGCTCGTCGTGACGGAGATGGCCCTGTCCGCCATGCTCATCGTCGGCGCCACGATGCTCATGCGCAGCGTGTCGAACCTGCAGCACGCCGATCTCGGATTCCAGCCGCACGGACTCTACGCCGTGAACCTCGACCTGTCGTCGTCGCGCTATGCGACACCGGCGTCGAAGGCCGCGGTGATCACCGGGCTCACGCAGCAATTGAAGCAGCTCGGCACGCTGCGCGACATCACCGTCGCCGGCGATCCGCCCAATTCCATGTCGTTCAGTATCGGGCGGTTCGAGGTGGATGGCGAGACGCCGCCGCCCGCATCGGAGACTTCATTCATTGAAGTCAAATCGGTGCAGCCGAATTACTTCAGCACGATGGGCATCCACGTACTCCGAGGCTCGGCCTTCACGGACACCACGGCCGCAGCCGGCCAGGTGATCGTGAACGAAGGGTTCGCGCGCAAGCACTGGGGCACGGAATCGCCCCTGGGCCATCGCCTGCGCATCGCGCAGAGTGACTCGGTGCCGTGGCTCACGATCGTCGGCGTCGCCGCGGATGTGGCCACATTCGGGCCCACGATGGAGAACACCGCGCCCATGCTGTACACACCATTCAACGACATGGTCCTGCGGAACACGTCCATCATCGTCCGGACCGGCGGCAGTGCCGCGTCCATCGCGCGTCTGCGCACGCTGGTCAGGGCGTTCGATCCGCGCCTGCCCGTCACCATCGAGAATGTGGAGGACGGAACCGCCACGTCCATCGCGACGCCGCGCTACGTCATGCTCACGCTCTCCCTGTTCACGGCGCTGGCGCTCGTGCTGGCGGCCATCGGACTGTACGGCGTGATGGCGTACGCCGTGGCGCAACGCACGCACGACATCGGCATCCGGATTGCGCTGGGAGCACCGCGCCGCACGGTGGCGCGAGCCGTCATCCTGCGCGGCGCCGCACTGGCGCTGCTGGGCATAGTCATCGGACTCGTCGCCGCACACTGGGGCACGCGGCTCATCCAGCACGAGCTGTACGGCGTCGCGAAGTCGGATCCCGTATCGTTCGCCGCGGCGGTGGTCGTGCTGCTTGGGGCTGCGGCCGTGGCCTGCGTGGTGCCCACGCGGCGGGCCCTGGCGGTGGACCCCATTACGGCCATTCGCGCGGAATGAGAGGCCGCACCTCTCCGCCCTCCTCTTGGGAATGGGGAATCGGGAATGGGGAACAGGGGAGGCAGTCCGCCCCCAGCCGCCCCACCCCGATTTTATGGGGAGCCGCCCTCCCCATTCCCTCTTCCCGCCATTCCCTGTTCCCGATTCCCCATTCCCCGTGACGGGGCGGAGGAGCGGGGCAAGTCCTCCATCCTCCTCGCCAGAAAGCGACGCTCCGCGTCGTTCCCGGTGAGCGCGTACGCCTCTCCATACTCGGCAACCGCTTCCTCACGCCGATCGAGTCGGCGCAAAAGGTC
>JBOHTE010000064.1:0-6600 GCA_050733555.1 Gemmatimonadaceae bacterium
GCGGGCGCCGACACGACGACGAGCGTGCTGGCCGCGGGGCCGTCTTTCCGCCGGATGTGGAGCAAGACCCAAGGCGGGACCTATCCGAATTTCTGTGTGCGAGGCTGGCGGAAGTGCGGTTCGGGGACAAACCGGTCGGGAAAGAGCACCGCGAAGTGGGTGAGTGCCGCTGTCCACGCGGGCGCGGGACTCCAGCGCTTCTTGATGTTGCAGAGGGCCAGGTAGAGTAGTTTCGCCGCCGCCTCGTCGGTCGGGAAGTGCCCGCGGGTCTTGATGATCTTCCGGAGCTGCATCTTGAGGCTCTCGATCGCGTTGGTCGTCGTCAAGATCCGCCGGATCGCGGGCGGATAGGCAAAGGCCGGGGTCACGTACGCCCACGGCCGGCGCCAGAGCGGCGCGATGGTCGGGTAGCGCTGTCCATCGGCGCTCGCGGCAAAGGTCTCCAGCGCCGCCTCGGCCCCGGCCACGGTCTCCGCCCGGTAGATCGTCCGGAGGGCCGCGGCGACCCGCTTGCGATCCTTGTAGGAGACGAAGGCTAAGCTGTTGCGCACCAGGTGCACGAGGCAGGTGTGGACCTGTGTCTGGGGGAACACCGCTTCGATGGCGTCGGGAAAGCCGGTGAGCCCATCGATCAGCGCGATCAAGATGTCCTCGACGCCGCGCGCACGGAGCTCGGTCAGGACGCGATGCCAGAACTTGGCCCCCTCGGTCTGCTCGATCCACATCCCCAAGACGTCCTTCGCCCCACTGCGCGTGATCGCCAAGGCGAGATAGACCGCTTTGTTTTGCACCGTGCCCTCGTCGCGGATCTTCACCCGCAAGGCGTCGAAGATCACCACGGGATAGCAACTGTCCAAGGGCCGCTGCTGCCAGGCGGTCACTTCCGCGAGCACTTCGTTCGTCACCGCGCTGATGAACTGCGGCTCGACGTCGACCTGATAGAATTCCTCCAAGTGCTCGCGGATCTCGCTCGTGCTCAGGCCGCGGGCGTAGAGCGAGAGGACGTGCTGGTCGAACCTGGGGAGCCGGCGGGCATTCTTCGGCACGAGCACCGGCTCGAACGTACCCGCGCGATCGCGCGGGATGGCCAGCGGGATCGCACCGTCCTCGGTCAGGACGGTTTTGGGCGTGGTGCCATTCCGATGATTCGTTTGGTCGCGCGGCTTGGCCGCCCCGCGCGCGTAGCCGAGATGATGCGTGAGCTCGCCCGAGCGCGCGCGCTCCATGAGCACCTTTTTCATCTGGCGGAATAGCTCGTCCAACTCTGCCATCGTTTGGCGTCCACCCAGCAGCGCATCAACCGCCGCCGGATCAAACGCGAACGGCGGGCCGAGCGAGGCAGCAGGGACGGGGTTTGGCTTTCGTGGTCGGGCCATAGTGACCTCCTACGTCAGAGTATGGCCTCACACACAGAATTCCCGATAGGTCCCCGTCGAGCAGTCGCCGCCACCCAGCCCATCCGGTCTTCCCTTATCTCCTGCGCACGCTCACGGTCACCCGACCGAATCACGTCTGGGCGGCTGACCTCACGTGCATCCCGATGGCCCGCGGCTTCGTCTATCTCGTCGTGATCATGGACTGGGCGAGTCGAAAGGGCTTGAGCTGGCGTCTTTCGTCGACGCTCACCAGTGACTTCTGTGTCGCCGCGCTCGAGGAAGCACTCGATCGATTCAGTTGTCCCGAGATCTTCAATACCGACCAAGGCAGTCAGTTCACCAGCGCCGAGTTCTTGAACGTGCTCCGCCGCCGGCAGATTCAGATCAGCCTGGACGGCAAGGGCTGCTGGCGCGACACCGTCTTCGTCGAGCGCCTCTGGCGCACGGTGAAGTACGAGGAGGTGTATCTCCACGGCTACGACAGCGTCTCCGATGTGCGTGCCGGCCTGACCCGCTACTTCCGATTCTTTCATCAGCGACGTCCCCACCGTGCGCTCGCGCGTCGAACCCCGGACCAGGTTTTCTTTACGGCACGGCCTGAACTGCTGACCCCTTCACCCCGCGCCGATCCACTTATCTCAGCGGCCTAACCTGTCTCGATTCCTCAGGCCACCTCTCTACGAAGGCAGCAGGAGCCGAGGTCATGATCCGGGCTCCGGCTCCTGATGCCCGTCACGTCAACACCCTACGCGGCAGGCTGACGCACTTTTCTGAGCGAAATGCGCGTTTCCACCCCAGTGCGTGCGAGCATGTTCACGAGCGTATCGATTGTGAACTTGTCGATGTGACCGCGGCGGAGCTCACTGACGCGCGGTTGTGAAACGCCGAGGAGCGCGGCTGCCTCGATCTGGGTCATACCGTCAATTGCGCGCCGCAGAGCAATCATCAGGTCCGAGCGGACCTTGAGGTTCTCCGCTTCTTCCGGCGCGAACCCCAGATCCGCGAACACATTTCCGCCTGGCGGCGTCACGTGTGTCGATCCGAGGAGCGCCGTGCGGTTTCGTTTCGATTGGCCGACCCGCCGCCTACGAGCACTCCGCGCGTTCCCGGCGCCGTGAGCGGTTGAGTCACTCTGTGCAGTGCGGGCCTTACGTCCAGCCTTCGGTCTGAGCTTGGTTTTCATTTCCTTCGGCGCTCCGCTACAAGATCCTGGTACCGTCGCTTTGCCAAATCAATGTCGCGCTGAGGTGTCTTTTGGCTCTTCTTCTCAAAGGCGTGCAGCACATAAATCGCCTCGTCGAACTTCGCCACGACAAACACACGATACTCCGTACCGACGTGGAGACGAATCTCCATCGTGCCAGCGCCGACGGTTGACATCGGCTTCCAGTCGTCCGGCATCTCGCCCTTGGCCGCACCTTCGGCGCGGTCGCTGGCCGCGTCGCGCCGGTGCCCGGGCGCTCTGCGCCAGCATTGCGGGAAGGGGTTGTCACCGCTTGGCGGCGCGTGTTCCGCCGCCGCGTGCTCTGGGGACGTACTCGATGATATCAGCGACCGTGCAGCCGAGCGCAGAGCATAGAACGTCGATCGTGTCGAAGTCGATTCGACGCGTTCGGTTGTTACACATCTCGTTGATAGTGGAGTAGGCGAGCCCAGTCAGTCGCTGTGCATCAGACTGGCTGAGATCCTCGAGACCGAGGGCGCATACCATGTCGGCGGCCGGTACTACGCAAACGACGGAGATGCGCGACAGGAACGGCGCAGAGTGGCCGAGCGAGGTGTCAGGGAAGACCAGCGGCGGGCCAGGTACGGGAGGTGCGCGCGCGGTACATGCGATGGAACGGCGCGCTTTCGTCTATCGACCTGGGTTACCCCTCGTGAGCGTCAGCAAGTCGATGCTGGCGCGATGGAGTGCGTCCGCACCGTTCACCGCGACACTCTGTCAGAGATTGCGTCGGTAGACATTTCTGCGATGGCCAATCTTCACCACCAGGATTCGCAGTACCTGATCCTCGATCTCATACAGAATCCGGTAATCGCCCTGGTGGACCCGATAGCGCTCCTGGCCCGATAGCTTCTCTGCCCCCGACGGGCGTGGCTCGTCGGCCAGCGACTGAATGCGCGCAATCACCCGCCTACGGTCTTTGGTCGGCAGTTGGGCGAGTTCCTTGGCGGCGGAGCGCTTGATCTGGAGGCTATAGCTTGCCACGCCGCTTCAAGTCCTTGAGGACGTCCTCAAAGGCAAGCGACGGTTCCCTGGCCCGGTCGGCAAACGCCGCCAAGTCTTCGGCATCCTCGGTTAGGCTGGCCCGGATGGCGGCATTGACCAGGTCCGAGAGGCTCCGCTCCGTCGAGGCGGCCTTGATGCGGAGGGCCCGATGGAGGGTGGGATCGAAGTAGACGGTGGCGCGCTTGAGAGTAGCCATGCTGGATGGTAACGTCATGATGCTATGACGTCAAGGTGGCGCGTCAGATGTGTCAAGCACCATTAGGTCCTTTGCGATCTTTGTTGCGGGCGGCCTGATCGCGGCGCTCCTCATCGGCTGGCGCACGTATATGGCGAAGTGCTGCAGAACCCGAGCACGGTCACGCGACAGTGCGGGGTGTTCGTGCTCCGGCGTCTGTAGCGGCCACGTGGATCCGTGCGTGCAAATCACCCGCGGGTACTCCGGTGCCGCCTCACTCACGCCTTCTCGCGCCCATCCCCTCCACGCACCTTCTTCCCCGCCCCCAGATTCTCGTTGAGATGCTTCGCGCTCCGCATGCCCACGAGCGCGGTGGTGACCACCGGCAGCGAGCGCACGAACGCGATCGCGCGCTGCGCATCGCTGCTGTGACCGGGGAGGGCGCTCTGGATCTGCGCCGGCAGGTGCGACGCGAGCTTGCCCTGCAGCAGTGACGCGCTGGCAATCACCGTGATGCCGAATGCCGCCGCGGCCTCCAGGAAGGGCACGGCCCTGCCATCCACATGCTGCGTGGGCGCGCGCACGGCTTCCGTGAGCGCCAGATTCACCGGCAATTGTACGACCCGAAAATGGTGGGCGTCGCCGCCAACCTCGCGGGCGAGCGCAACGAGGTCGGCCAGTTCGAGATGATCGCGTGCGTCCGGCGATACCCGGAAGCCGTTCCACGTGGCGCAGCCGTACACGCCAATCTCCCCTCGCGCGCACGTCTGCTCGAGCATCTCGAACGCGGCGCGCAGCCGCTCCATCACATCGGCGCGCGGAAGCGCCTCCAGTTGCTGCTCGGGATTGTGCACGTAGTACACGTCAATCGTGTCGAGCTCCAGATTCTCGCGGCTCCGCGCCAGCTCGGCCGCCAGATACGAGGGAGCAAGGCAGTGGGCGCCGGCCACCACGTCGTCGGGCGTCATGATGCCGCGATCGTAGTACTCGCGGCTGAGATAGGCACGGTAGTCCTCGCGCGTCTCCGGCGGCGTGCCGTCAAGCGGGATGTATCCGCCCTTGGTGCACACCACCACCTCGTCGCGCGAGACGGTGCCGCCGCGCAGCGCCCGCAGCAACGCCCGCCCCAGCGTGCGCTCCGATCGCTGGCAGCGGTAGTTGATGGCCGTGTCGAGCAGATTGACTCCGCTGCCGAGCGCCAGATGCGCGACGTCAACGTAGCGCTCGTCGTCCGCATCATCGCACTGGCCGAGATACGTGCCCAGGCCAATCGAGGAGACGCACAGCCCGTCGGTCCCGAGCGGACGGAAGTATTCGTTGGCGAACTTGGCGGCGAAGCGCTCGGCGTAGCGAGCCGTTCCCGCTGCGGTGGCGCAACCGATGGTCGGCGTCTGGGAAACGGGCCGCGAATGACGACGAGCAGGACTCACGTCGTCACGCTATGACAACACGCCTGCCCGGGCAAGTGCGCGACCGCGCCGGCGGCTTCCACGCTGGCGCGCGGCTGGGCAGTATTCATGACCCGCGGGCCGCGGCCGGTTCCTGGAGCGCGCCGTGCGTCTCCTCCACCCCGGACTGAATCACATTGTGACGTCACGCCTTCTTCTCCTGCCGCTGGCCGTGTGGGCCGGCGCGTGCGCGCCGGGCGCGCGTGGCACCTCCACGGCGCCGGCGCCCGCGAGCGCGCCCGTTCGTGTGGAATCGCTGCCGCCGGTGACGCTCGAATATCCGGCGTCGAGCACCGGCACGACGGCGCGCGCCACGTCGAACGTCGACGAGTTCGCGCGGCTGGATCGAATGGACTGGCCCGGCCCCAACAGCTATCGCGGCGCGAACGGCGCACCGGGTCCGGCCTACTGGCAGCAGCGCGCCAACTACGACATCCGCGCCACGCTCGACACCGGGGCGCGGCGCATCCGCGGCCACGTCACGATCACCTACACCAACAATTCGCCCGACACGCTGCGCTCCGTGTGGCTGCAGCTCGACCAGAATCTCTACCGCACGGGGAGCCGAGGGTCGGCCCTGTATCCGCAGGACTCGCGCTGGGGCGTGCACGGATTCCAGGGCGGCTACGAGATCACGGACCTGCGCGTGAACGGCAAGTCGGCCGCCTCGCGGGTGAACGGCACGATGATGCAGGTCATGCTCGACGCCCCGCTCGCGCCGCGCGGTGCCACGACCACGCTCGCCATGGACTTCACCTTCCGCGTCCCCGATCACGGCTCCGATCGCATGGGACGTGATGGCACGCTGTACGAGATCGCGCAGTGGTACCCGCGCATGGCGGTGTACGACGACGTGCGCGGCTGGAACACGGACCAGTATCTCGGACAGGGCGAGTTCTATCTGGAGTACGGCGACATTGACTACGCCGTGACGGTTCCGGCGGGCTATACGGTGGCGGGGAGCGGCGTGCTCGAGAATCCGGGCGAGGTGCTCACGGGCGTCGAGCGCACGCGGCTGGCGCGCGCGGCGACTACTACCACCGTCGTACCGGTCATTGGCAAGGGCGATGCAGCGGCTGCTCCGGTGGCGGGCATGAAGACCTGGCGCTTCCGCGCGCACAACGTGCGCGACGTGGCGTGGGCGGGCGCGCCGGATTTCCGCTGGGATGCCACGAGCTGGAACGGCATTCTCATCCAGGCATTCTACCAATGGCCCAAAGCGGGCGCGGGGTGGGAGAACGCCGCGGAGAATACGCAGTGGACCATTCGCACCTACTCCACGCTGTTCTTTCAGTATCCGTATCCGCAGGCCAGCACGGTGGCCGGTCCGGTGGCGGGGATGGAGTATCCGATGTTCGTGATGGTGGGGTA
>JBOHTE010000065.1:0-2611 GCA_050733555.1 Gemmatimonadaceae bacterium
CCCCCACTCGCTTCCAGCGACCAGCGACGCGCCGCCAGCTACGCACTGCCGGCGATGTGCCGCGAGCGATGTGCCGCGAGCGATGTGCCGCGAGCGATGTGCCGCGAGCGATGTGCTGCGAGCGATGTGCTGCGAGCGATGTGCTGCGAGCGATGTGCCGCGAGCGATCCGCCCCGCGTGTTGCGCGCAGCCCGGAGATTCGGCGCCTCGCTGCGTTCGCCATAGCAGCAGCACGGCGAAGAGCGCTCCGGATCGTGGCGTGCTACAGGAAGGTGGTAGCCGGTTGTTGGTGGGCGGTAGCTGGTGGGGCGGTAGCTGGTAATCGGTTAAGCGGCAGTGGGCTGAGTATCGAGGCCCTGGCGCGGGGGAGCAAAGCGGACCCGCTGTACCGAGGGTCCGCGGCGTTCCCCCGCGCGGGTAACCGAGCGACCAGCCACCAGCGACCGTCGTCACTGCTCCTTCATCACCGTCGCCGGATCCACGCGCGTGGCGCGCAGGGCGGGGATGAGGGTGGCGGCGACGGCGGGCAGGAGGAGCGCGAGGGCGGCGAGTACGAAGATGGCCGGATCGTGTACGGGCACATCGTAGAGCTGCGACGCGATGAGGCGCGTGAGCAGCCACGCGGCGGCGAGGCCGATGGCGACGCCGAGCGTCACGACCCATGTCATCTCGCGCGCCACCAGCGCCACGAGGTTGCTGCCGGTGGCGCCAAGCGCGGCGCGGATGCCCAGCTCGCGCTGGCGCTGCGTGACGCCGTAGGAGACCACCGCGTACACGCCGAGCGCCGCAAGCAGGAGCGCCAGAACTCCGAAGAGCGCGATGAGGAGGGTGTTCGTGCGCCGCGGCGCGACGGAGGTGCTCAGCACGTCGTCCATCGTGCGCACGTGGAAGACGGCCTGCGCGCGGTCCACCGAATGCACGGCCTGGGTCATGCGCGCGAGCAGCGTGCGGCCATCCAGCGTGCCGCGCGCGACGAGCGCCACGTGGTCGGGTGTCTGGTCATGAATCGAGAAGAACATCTGCGGCTCCGGGGCTTCATCGAGCGACGCTTCGCGCACGTCACCGACGATGCCGATCACGGTAACGGGAACCGTGTCGCCGCCAAAGTGGATCGTGCGGCCCAGCGCGCTCTGCCCGGGCCAGTAGCGTGTGGCCATCGTCGCGTTGACGATGACGACCTTGGGCGCCAGCGAATCATCCGCGGCGGTGAACACACGCCCGCTCAGGAGGGGGATGCCCATGGCGCGGAAGTATCCGCCCGACGTCACGAGATAACGCGCGAAGCGCGGCTCGTCGGGCGGAGGCGGGGGCGCGCCATCCACGGTGACCTGCAGGCCGATTCCTCCCTCCTGCGACAGTGGCAGATCATTCACCGCGCCCACCGCGTCGACTCCGGGGACGCTCCGCATCCGGTCGAGGATCGCGGAGATGGTGCGCAAATGCGTCGCGCGCGCACGCGCGACCTGCGGGAAGGCAAGCTCCAGGGTGCCCACATGTTCCGTCTCGAGACCCGCGCTCGTCGACGTGAGACGCAGGAAACTGCGCAGCATGAGGCCGGACCCGATGAGCAGCACGATCGTGAGCGCCAGCTCCGCGGTCACGAGTGCCCGGCGGGCGCTCGAGGCCGCGCCGGCCGTCGCACCGTGCGCGCCGCCATCCCTGATGGTCGCCCCCGCGTTCGCGTGCGCGGCGCCCAGGGCGGGCCAGAGGCCGAAACCTACACCGGTCATGAGCGCGAGCGCCGCCGCGAAGCCGAGCACGCGCACGTCCACGTGCGCGCTCGCGAGTCCCGCGAGGTGCGCGGGCATGAGCACACGCACGAGGTGCAGCACGAGCGGTGCAAGTGCGACGCCGAGCGCGGTTCCCACCACTGACAGGAGGACGCTCTCGGTGAGCAACTGCCGCACGAGCCGCGACCGCGTCGCGCCGAGCACGCCGCGCACGGCGATCTCGCGGCGGCGCGAGGCGGCACGCGAGAGCAGCAGGTTGGTGACGTTCGCGCAGGCGATGAGCAGGAGCAGCCCCGTGGCGCCGAGCAGCACGAGCAGCGCGCGGGCGCGATCGCCCACCAGGGTGTCGCGCAGCGCTGTCGTCGCGCCCTGCGCGCGGATGGTGGCGAGGCGTTCGGCAGCGTACCGGCCATCAGTGGTTGCGGCCACGGGAGCAAGTGCGCGCGTCCACATGGCGGAGAGTCGCGCGTTTGCCGCGGCGATCGTCGTCCCGGTGCGGAGGCGGGCGATCACGGTGGACGGGAGATATCCGCGGAATGGCTCGAACGTCTGGAACGTGAGCGGCACGGATAGCGGAATCCAGAGTTCGCTCTCCCCGGGAAAGGAGAAGCTCCGCGGCATGATCCCCACCACCGTATACGACTTGCCATTGAGCTGGATCAGCGCTCCGGTCATGTCGCGACCACCATACTGCCGTTGCCAGATGTCGTGGCTCAGGATGACCGCGGCGGGTCCGTTCGGCGCACCTTCCGCCACGGAAAACGTGCGCCCCCGTTCGGGCGAGACGCCCAGCGTGGCGAAGAAATCCCGGGTGACGACACCGACCCGCACGCGTTGCGGATTCTCGGGATCGCTCAGATTGAGCCCACCCGCGGCGTACG
>JBOHTE010000066.1:0-1819 GCA_050733555.1 Gemmatimonadaceae bacterium
CTGTAGCTCAGCTGGGAGAGCGCTGCAATCGCACTGCAGAGGTCAGGGGTTCGATCCCCCTCAGCTCCATGGCACGAGGACTGCACTTGAAAGTCCGGGCCAACGTTCTGCGGTACGTGCACATTCGGTCGGTAGGACGCAGAGTTCCAATGTCGAATGGCGCAGGTCCGCACTGCGCAGGGAAGTTGCCCGCCGCCGCTCGGTAGGACGCAGAGTTCCAATGACGGCGCGCGTGGCACGTTCCCTCCGCGGTTTCCCAACAGAAGCAGGTGTGTCGAACGCCGCGGACTGCTCCGCGGCGTTACGTGTTTTGGGCCACTGCGTTACGTACCCGTTCCGCGGCGTTACGTGTATGCGCCCGGCCTGCTTCGGCTTGGCCGCCGGGGCGCCCGAGGCGCTCAGCGCGTCGAGATCCTGCCGCATCGCCTCGAACGCCTGATACATGAACACATTGGCCTCGTGCTCGGCGCCCTGCTGAAAGTCACTCATGGCCGAGCCTCCGAGGTGGCCGAGCCAGCGCATGATGGTGCTCTCCTGGAGGACGAAGCGATACTCGCTGGAGAGTGAAGTCTCGCGGCCGGGCGCATCGTGCACGCCTTCCACGAGCATGATGCCGCCCTCCTGGAAGGGACGCCGGAGGGGCGTCCGCAGCATGCGTTCGACGAGCGGCGGTAGCTGCCAGTCCGGTTCGTGCGTGAACGTCGCGACGAATCCCTTGTCGTGCGGCGCGCCCATGAGCTGGACGTCGGCCACGGCGTCGCTCGCGCCCACGCGGAAGATCCAGGCCTTGGTGGAGAAGTCCACCCGCACGTGGATCTGATCGGGAATGCGCGCGACCGCACCCGTGAGCGGTGCGAGCGAGCCGTCGTGCACCGCGAAGTCGAGCGTGATGCCCTGTTCGTGTTTGGCGACTCGCCACCACTGGCGTCCGCTGTCATCCGTGGCCGTGAGCACCAGCTCCGTGGGACGCGAATACTTCTCGAGGTATTTCGCGAAGTGGCTGAACGCTGGCGGCAGCGAATCAGGATGTGAGCGAATGACGAGATGCACCTGCGTGCCGCCCGACTGAGCGCGCGCGAGGCGGATCGTATCCACGGTATAGAGCGGCGCGAGCGCCGCGGTGGTGCGGGGCAACTCCGTGCGCCAGGCCGCGCGGAAGGATGAATCGCTCGCGTGTTCGATCGCGGTGAAGAGTGCGGTGACCGCGTTGGCGAAATCGGCGGACGTCACCGTGCCAATGGCGAGTTCGTCGTGCGCGAGCCATTCGTACTCGGACGTGCTGAGCTTCGTGAGGTGACGATCGCGGCGATAGTCGCCGGGTTTGGCGAGTGCGGGCGCCGTGGTGACGAGCGAAAGGTGGTACTGGCCGGGCGGCCCGCTCCCCGCGATCTCGAGTGAGCGCGAATCATCCTCGGCTGACGACCACGCGCTGCTGTCATTGAAGACCTGCGAGGGCACGAGTGCGGCCCTGGCGAATTTCGGGCGAACCGCGGTGAGGCGCGCGTCGCGCTGGACCGGTCCGAAGTAGGCGGCGAGTGCGGTGAGCACCTGGTCGGCATTGGTGCGTGCGGCCGTCGGGGAGCTGCCCAGCGCGACCGTGGCGTCGCGGCAGCCGGCCAGGAGGAGGACAGCGGCGAAGGGCGCCAGCATGGTGCACGTGAACGGAAGGCGAATCACCCGCGCAATCTTGGGCAGCGCGCGAGTGGGGGGAAGTGCGGGGTTGAGAAGTGGCAGGCGGGCCGGTAACTTGCGGGCTCGCTGCGCGAGCGGCGGACAACCGAACTCTGCCCCTTGGTGTAACTGGCAACACGCCTGACTC
>JBOHTE010000067.1:0-1277 GCA_050733555.1 Gemmatimonadaceae bacterium
CGCGCCGCCGTGGGTGCTGTCCTGCAGCCAGTACGACGGTGGCACCCAGTCGTATGGGCCCGTCATCTTCACGCCGCTCGCCCCGGAGTACTGCGCCGGCTTGGCGCTCGCCGACGAGATCGTCGGATTCGGCCAGGCCTCCTGCCGCTCGATGTCGAGATACATCTGCTCGACGTTGGCCGGCGGCGGGTTGTCGCTGCCGTTGAGCCAGACGAGCGCGCTGGGGTGCGCGCGCAGTCGCCGGATCTGGTCACGCAGCGATGCGGCCGCCACGGTGTACTGCTCCGGTCCCCATTTGGGCCACTCCTCCCACGCGCTGCAACACACCCAGCCGGTCATCACGAGAATCCCGAGACTGTCGGTCAGCTCCCAGAAATGGTCGTTCTCGTAATTGCCTTCGAGCCGAAGGGCGTTGAGGTGCATGTCGAGCGCGTACCGGAGCTGTACCTCCTGCCGCTCCGGCTGCGGGCGAAAGAACATGTCCGGCGCCCAGCCGCCGCCGCGAATCAGGATACGACGGCCGTTGATGCGAAACAGCCTGCCGCCCCTGGGCGTGGATTCGGACGTGATCTCGCGAATGCCGAAGGCGATGTGCGAGGAATCCGACACGCGATCGCCGCTCACGAACTCGAGGTCGAGATCGTAGCGCTCCGGTGTGCCCAGCTGCGCCGGCCACCAGAGCCGCGCGTTCGCGACATGGAGCTGGGGGAAGCTGTCGGGCGTGAATCGCACACGCACACTGTCGTGCGGTTGCAGCATCACCGGCTTATCGAACGCGATGCCGCCGATCCGGCCGCGCAGCGACCCTGTGACCGGGTGCGAGGTGAGATTCCGCAGCTCGGCCATCACGGTGAGATCCGCACTCCGCAGCGTGGCCGTGTCGACGTGGCTCACGACTTCCGGATAGCGCACGACCACGTCGCCGGACGTGCTCAGCCAGACGGGCTGCCACAGCCCCATGTCCTTGTCGGGTGGCGACGGATTCCAGTCGACCCACGTGGTCTGCAGATCAGGCGGCGTGGGGGCGAAGATCTCGACGGCGAGGACATTCGCGTTGCGACTGGACAAAGCGTCCGTCACGTCGAACTCGTAGCGGCGGTACGTGCCGGCAATCTGACTCGAGTCGGCCAGCCTGTGGCCGTTCAGCCAGATGTTCGCGCGGTAATTGATGCCGTCGAAGCCCAGCGTCTCGCGTCTGCCGTGCGTGCCGGAGGGCGTCTTAAAGGTCGTGCGGTACCACCAGGCAACCGCGAACGGACTCGTCGGCGCCATGGCCG
>JBOHTE010000068.1:0-1676 GCA_050733555.1 Gemmatimonadaceae bacterium
GCGCAGAGGGGCGCCGGTGAACGCGCACGACGCGAGCGGCAGAGCCGGCGCGACTTCTCCGGGCGCCGCCTGCGCCGATCGTGCCGCCGCGGCGCTGGCGCACGACGATCGCCGGCTGCTCGACGAGTTCTTCACCGCGTCGCATCGACCCACGAGCGTGCGCTCGAGAATCGCGGCGTGGGTGGAGCGGCGATTCGCGCGCGCCACGGCGACGACGTCAACCGATGTTCCGCTCGACGCCTTCCAGTCGTACCGCGAGCGCGCCCGCGACCTGAGCACGTACTACACGGGCCTGTACCGCGGCGCGTTCCTCGTGAACTACTCACTGGCCGTCGTCGCCGTCGTTCTGGCCGTCTTCACGCTGGTGTACCTGATCGCCCTCACGCACGGTGTGGCCTCGGCGGCGACCGGCCTCGTCGTCCTGATTGCGCTCGCCGTCGGCAAGCTCGCGGTGCTCGTCGTCATTCTGCTCAATACACGCCAGGGCAACCGCGAGGCGTGGAACGCGCGCGCCGTGGACTACCGCTATCTCGCCGAGCGGCTGCGCACGTTCTACTATCTGCCGCTCGCCGCGTGCCTGCGCCCCGCTCCCCCGCGCGCCGCCGCCTACGCGGCCGCGGCACTGCGCCAGAGCGTGGTGGACTGGCTCTTTCAGGCCATCGTGCGCCAGGCGTCGCCGCTCACCGGACTGCAGCCAGTCGCGCAGCCGACGGCGCAGCCGCGCGTCTTCAGCCCCGACGCCCTGCACGCCGCCGCCACCATCAGGACGAGTTGGTTGCAGACCCAGATCGACTATCACCGCGTCACCAGCCGGACGCAGCTTGCCATGCACCACGGGATCGACGCATGGGTCCAGCGCCTCAACGTGAGCGTGATCGCCATCGTCGCCGTGGACCTCGCGATCCTCGCGGCCGTCGCGGCGGGCGTGGACGTCCCATGGATTCACGCCGCACACGAGTACAGTCCCATGCTCGTGTTCTTCGCGGCGGTACTCCCGGCCATCGTCGCGGCGCTCAACAGCATTGGATTTCAGTCCGAGTGCCTGCGCATTGCCGAACGCTCGGCCACGATGGTTCGGATTCTGGAGCGCCGCCGCGCCGCGTGCGAGCAGCTCGAGTCGAGCATACGAAAGGCGCGCAACGACCCGCGCGACCCGGGCGCGTGGACGCTGGAGACGCTGGACTTCGCGGAGAGCTGCGCGCAGATCGTGACGGACGAAGTCGCGGAATGGTCGGTGTTGTATTCCCGGAACCTGCTGGAGGCATGATACGGTGAAGCGCATTCTCACACTGGATGGCGGCGGCGTGCGCGGCATCTTCACGCTGCAGATTCTCGCTCGCATCGAGGCGTTGCTGCGCGAGGAACAGGGCCGCCCCGATCTCGTGCTGGCCGACCTCTTCGACCTCATCGCGGGCACCAGCACCGGCGCCATCATTGCCGCCTTTCTCTCCCTGGGCAAGCCAGTGGCCGACATCGAGAAGTTGTACGTCGACTTCGGGCCGATGATGTTCCGTCGCGAGCCCTGGTACAACCAGTGGAAATTCAAGTACCGGGGCGAAGCCGTGGCGGAATTCTTCCGGCAGCATTTCAGCGAGGGCGACGCGCAGCGCACGCCCGCGCTCATGGGATCGTCGCGGCTGCTACAGCCAGGTCGAACGACTGCGCCAGGTCGGAGC
>JBOHTE010000069.1:0-13234 GCA_050733555.1 Gemmatimonadaceae bacterium
ATCGGGGGGCGCTGCATCGCCGGGCGCCGCTGCGGACTGGGCTTTAGCCGCCACGGCCATTGTGACGCCGAGGAAGATCGTGAGGCAGAGGATTTTCATGGAGTAACAACTGGGAATGGGGAATGGGAAATCTGGGAGGCAGTCCGACCAAATTTCAACAGAAACCAGGGGAATGGGCAATCTGCCTCTCCTTTCCACCCCGCCCGTGGGAATGGGCAATCTGCCTCCTCCCACCGGCCCCGCCCTTGGGAATGGGCAATCGGGAATGGGGAATCGTGGGAATGGGGAATGGAGAATGGGGAGGCCGATTCTCCGCTTTTGATGAAATAGGGGTGGGGCGGCAGGGGGCGGATTGCCTTATCGATTCCCCAATTCCCGATTGCCGATTCCCAAGGGCGGGGTGCTGGCGGCGGGGCTGGGGTCATGGCTTTCTCTCCGACAGTCGCTTCTTGATCCGTTCCAGCTCGGCGGTCCGCTTGTCAAGTTCGTCCTTGAGCCGCTGATTCTCCTTCTGCAGGTCCGCGTTCTGCGCCACGCTGGCGGCTGCGGCATCGATCTTCGCCGCATCCGCAACGTGCGCGGTGGAATCGGCGCGACGCTGCAGCGAGTCCATGGCTCCGGCGACGCTCCGCAGAATGACGGCCTCCGTCCGATGCAGCACGAGCGAGCTGTCGCTGAGGTACGCCTCCAGACTCTCGCGCGCGAGACTCGTGCTCGAGTGCGTGTTCGTGGGATCGAGCCTGAACAGCGCTCGCCAGAAGTTCACCTCCCGACTTTCCGGCGCATTCGGATGGCGTTGCGAGAACGCCAACAGGATGTAATCGGCGTCGTCAAAGCGCGACTGGGCCGCCGCCAACTGCGCGGCTGTGAGCGTCTGCTCCCAGTTGCCGAGCGGCGGAAGCGCTGATTGCTGGTGAATCGGTCGGGAGCAGGCGGTGATCGTGAGCGCCGTGGCGAGCGCGAGCAGACGCTTCACGCGGACACTCCAACACTGCTCGGCGGTATGGTTCGGATGCGCTGACCGGATCGAATGGGGAGTACGATCTGGAACGTCGTGCCCAGGCCGACGGTGCTCTCCACCGAGATGGTGCCGCCGTGTGCCTGCACGATCTGGCGCGCGATCGCGAGGCCCAACCCCGTGCCGCCGTGTGAGGCCGCTTCCTGATTGTCGGCCTGATAGAACTTCTCGAAGACGTGCTGGAGTTGCTGGGGCGGAATGCCGACGCCGGTGTCACGAACGATGAACTGCACGGCGTCGTCCGATGAACCCGCCAGCAGTTCCACCGTGCCACCGCGCTCGGTGAACTTGAATGCATTGGACAGCAGGTTGCCGATGACCTCGCTCACGCGATCCGGATCCCACAGCACCTCGGCCGGCAGCTGGTTCAGGTGCTCGATGCGAAAGCTGATTTCCCGCTGCAGCGCCAGCACCTGGAATGTCTCCTCGAGATCGACCAGGAACTGGTCGAGCCTGGTTGGGCGCAGATCCAGCCTGCTGCCGCCTGCTTCGAAGCGGCTCATGTCCAGCAGCTGATGCACGAGGCGCGCAAGCGAGCGTGTCTGGGTATCGAGGGTCCGGATGATCTCGCGCATTTTCGGCGCGACCGGACCGTAGACCTCCTCCTCGATGAGCTGCAGATAGCCGAGGATCACGTTGATCGGTGTCTTCAGCTCGTGCGAAGCGATGGACACGAATTCGGCCTTCAGGCGGTCCAGCGCTGCGAGCTGCTGCGACATGGATGCGAAGCTCTGAGCCAAATGACCAAACTCGTCACGGCGCGACGGTGAGATCGAAAGCCGGTGGCCGAAGTCCCCGTCTGCCACGGCGGCCATGCCCTGTTCCAGATCGCGCACCGGCCGACTGATGCTTCGCCAGAGCAGAATCGAGATGATGAGCGCGAGGGTCGCTCCCACGGCCAGGCCCAGGGCGGCCGCACGACGCGCCGCGTTGGTCTCGTCTGTGCCGGCGGCCACCAGGCGGCTGGATCGGTCCCGCAGCAGGCGCTCGGCGCTGGTCAGTTCGCGCTCGGTCAGCGACACCGCTGTCAGCAGATGGCGCGACGAAATCGAGTCGGCCGAAGCCCAGTTCCCGGCCGCGGCCGCCTGGTATTCGAGCGGGACGAAGTACTGTACCTGGCGGATGCCGCTCGAAATCCGTTCCGCCGCGTTCGCCATGCTGAGCTGTTTGAGCGAATCCGTCAGACCCTGCAGCTCGCTGAGCTGCGAATCCATGGCCAGCTTGTCCGCTGAGTCCTTGACGAACAGAATGGCGACATCGAGGCGACGGAGTTCGTCTGTTCCCGATCGCATCTGGTTGAGCACCAGGGATGCGGCAAAATCCCGCGTCTGAAGCAGGGTGGTGATTTGATGAAGCGTCGTGAGCGACCGCAATGCAATGGCGAGCGGCAGCAGCAGGACTATCGCGATCGCGAAGAGGCCAAGAGCCAGCTTTGAACGAATCGTCGCGCGCGCGGTCACAGGGCGATAAGTCAGGGTAGGAAGTCCGCGTCTGCGATCGTGGGGTGTGGGGCTGTATGCTTCATCGTACACGGAAACGCGAGTTCACGCCAGCGGGGCACTGTGCACGCCCTGCGAGCAGCCACCATCTGTCGTTGACACATGGCTCCAGTGCAACGTAGCTTGCCGATCCCCACAGAGCCGTTCACACACCACACACGACCAGTGCGTACGACGCGTATCGAAGATCTTCACGCGTACGTGGGTCGCGCGGCCACCGTGCGTGGCTGGGTGACCCACCTACGTTCGTCCGGCAAGATCGCATTCATAGTGATCCGGGATGGTACGGGATTCCTGCAGGGAGTGTTGAGCCGCCCGCAGGTAAGCGACGACATCTGGACGCGGTTTGCCGAGCTGTCCATCGAAGCCTCGGTCGAGCTTACCGGCGACGTCCGTGCCGATGCGCGCTCGCCTGGCGGCATCGAGCTGGCGGTGACAACGCTTGATCTGATCGGGGCCAGCCCGCTCGACTATCCCATTCAGCCCAAGGAGCACGGTGTCGACTTTCTCCTTGACAACCGCCATCTCTGGCTTCGGGTGCCGCGCCAGCGGGCCATCGCGCGCGTGCGCAACGAAGTGGAACAGGGCATTCATGACTTCTTCTACCAGCGCGGCTTTCTCCGGGTTGACACGCCCATCCTCACCGCCGCCATCGGCGAACGCTCGGGGCTCTTCGAGACCGAATACTTCGATGAAGGCAAGGCATATCTCGCGCAAACCGGCCAGCTCTACGGCGAAGCCGCGGCGGCCGCATTTGGCCGCATCTACACGTTCGGCCCTACCTTTCGTGCCGAGAAGTCCAAGACGCGCCGCCACCTCGCCGAATTCTGGATGATCGAGCCCGAGGTGGCGTGGAACGACTCGGACGACAACATGCGCCTGCAGGAAGAGTTCGTGGCCTACCTGGTGGGCAGGTGTCTCGAGCGCTGCAAGCCCGAGCTCGCGGAGCTCGAGCGCGATACCTCCGGCCTGGAGCGTGTCGTGGCGCCCTTCCCCCGGGTGAACTACACCGACGCCGTGGCGATGTTGCAGCGCAAGGGAAGCACGGTCCAGTGGGGCGATGACCTTGGCGCGGAAGATGAAAGCCGGGTGGTGGAAGACTACGATCGCCCGGTGTTCGTCTTCAACTATCCACGCGAAGCCAAGGCGTTCTACATGAAGCAGAACCCAGCCGATCCGCGAACGGTGCTGTGCAATGACTTGCTGGCGCCGGAGGGCTACGGCGAAATCATTGGTGGCAGCCAGCGCGAGGATGATTACGACAAGCTCGTGCGCCGCATCGAGGCGGAACATCTGCCAATGGACGCATACGGCTGGTATCTCGACCTGCGCAAGTACGGCACGTTCGTGCACTCGGGATTCGGCCTCGGCCTCGAGCGCACCGTGTCATGGATCTGCGGCCTCGATCACCTGCGCGAAGCCATCGCATTCCCGAGACTGATGAATCGGGTGCGGCCCTGAGCCGGCTGACCGCGAGGGATCTGCCGAACAGGCCGGCAGACTCTCAGCGAGCCGACACGCCCCTGAGAGTCTGCCTCGTCGCTCATGCGCGCATTCTCCGGCGATTCGTGATCCGCCGGTGATCCGCCGGTGATCAGCCCGGATCAACTGCGCTTCCCCCCTCCAGCGGGCGCGGCGGTCTGTTCGGGCACGAGTCCCAGCTGCCGCAGGAGGGTGTTCGCGTCCCAATAGCGCCGCTGCGAGGTGATGAGCCCGTTGCCAATCTCCATCACATCGCAGAAGGACAGTTCGACCTTCTTGTTGGTCGCCGCGATCGGTCCCATGGGTGTGTCCAGCGGTCCCGTGTGCGTGCCGCGGCCGGTGAACTCTACCACCACTCCATCGTCGGTCGCCCCCAGGCGGACGATTTCCGCGCGGCTGTCGGGAAATGCCCTGGCCCAGCGTTCCAGGTCTTTCTTCACGCCATCGGGTCCGTGCATGATCTCACCCATGGCCATGTCGTGCGCTTCGTACCCCTCACTTGCGAGTTTCGCGGCGGCGTTGAAATCGCGCTTGTTGTACGCGTCATACACGCTGCGGGCGATGCGCGTGTTGTCCTGTGCTGGCATGCGTCCCTCCTGTTGATGATACTGCGTCGGCCCGCGTCGTTGGGCGGGTCCATCGAGTGGCACGGTGTCGCTGTGACCTCCTTCGATCAGGACGAAGTCCAATGTGAGGCGCTGCTCCAGTTGCGCAAGAGTGCCGCGTCACGCGCACGGAACACTCCGCATCCGGCACTCGAAACTCGTGAAACGTGCGGTTATTCGGCTGTCTTCACTTCATCCCATAGCCGGTCGAGTTCGGCGAGCGTCGCCCGCCCCATGACGACGCCGCGTTCCCGCGCCAGCACCTCCATCTGTTCGAAGCGCCGCTGGAACTTCTCGTTCGCCCGGTCCAGCGCCGGCGCCGCATGGACGCCCGCGCGCCGACAGAGATTCACCACCGCAAAGAGCAGATCGCCGAGTTCGCTCTCGAGCGCGTCGCGCCGTCCGTCGTGATTGCCATGCGCCAGCTCCGCACGAACCTCGGCGAGCTCCTCCTCGACTTTCAGTGCAGGCCCTTCCGTGTCGCTCCAGTCGAACCCGACGCCCGCGGCGCGATCCTGCAGCCGATGTGCCCGATGCAGTGAGGGCAGGCCGGCGGGCAGCCCGTCGCCGATCGAGTCCCGCCGCCTCGCCTTCATGGCTTCCCAATCCTGCCGATCACCGCCGCCGTACAGGTGTGGATGCCGCTGTTGCATCTTCTCAACGAGCGCCGCGGCCACGTCGTGGGCGTCGAACTGGCCATCCTCCTCCGCGATCACCGAGTGAAAGAGCACCTGGAGCAGGACGTCGCCCAGCTCCTCGCGCATGTGCGCGATGTTCCCCATTCGCAGTGCGTCATCGAGCTCATGCGTCTCTTCAATGAGGTAGGGGCGCAGCGACTCGTGCGTCTGCACGCGATCCCAGTCGCACCGGGCGCGGAGATCGCGCATGAGCGCGAGCGCATCTTCAAGTGTCGGCTTATGTTGCATGGTTCCTCCCTAGCCGGTTATACTACCCGCCCGTGTGATGACACGTCAATGCAATCCCCGTTGATGCGCGCCTGGGTCGAGATTGACCTCGACGCGTTGCGCCGTAATGGGGCCGCGATGGCCGCGCGCTGCGCGGCGCTGCTTCCCATGGTGAAGGCGGATGCCTACGGCCTCGGTGCGGTTGCGGTGGCGCGTGCGCTCACGTCACTCGCGCCGTGGGGATTTGGCGTCGCGACGGTGGACGAGGGGCGGGAGCTGCGCGACGCGGGACTCTCCGAGCGGATCATGGTGTTCACGCCAGTTCTCCCGGCGGAGCTTGCTGCCCTGCGTGCCGCGCGGCTCACGCCCGTGCTCTCGTCGGCTGACGACATGAGGGCCTGGCGCGCGCTGGGCGGCGGACCATGGCACCTCTCGATCGATACCGGCATGAGCCGCGCCGGGATGCGGTGGAGCAACGTCACGTCGCTCGCCGAGCTGATACGCACGGACATGCCCGAAGGCGCCTACACGCACTTTCACTCCGCCGAACTGGATGATACGAGCCGCGCCGAGCAGGAGGCGCGGTTTGATCAGGCGGTGGCAGCACTGCCGGCTCGCCCGTCGGTCCTGCACGCGGAAAATTCCTCCGCGCTCGCGCGCGTGACGCGGTCGCGTTACGACATCGGACGACCTGGTGTGTTTCTCTATGGTGTGGGGAGCGGTCGGGGCGCCCTCGTCGCGCCGGAACAGGTTGCCCACGTGCGGGCGCGCGTGGTTGCCGTGCGCGACGTGTGTCCCGGCGACTCCGTGAGTTACGACGCGACGTGGCGCGCGACTTCGCCGCGGCGGATTGCCACGCTGGCCATTGGCTACGCGGATGGCTATCGGCGCTCGCTCGGCAATCGCGGCACCGCTCTGCTGGGCGGACGCCGCGCCCCCGTGGCGGGCGTGGTCACCATGGACATGACGATGATCGACGTGACCGATGTGCCGTGCCGCGTGGGCGACGTCGCCACGCTCATGGGTGGGGACGGCGCCGATGCGCTCACGACGGAGGAGGTCGCGGTCGCCGCCGGCGTCTCGCCGTACGAATTGCTGACCGGGCTTCGTGGTCGGCTCGAGCGCGTCGTCCGGTCCGGGGCGGCGCCGTGACCCGTCGCGTTGTCATACTGGTGCTCGACGGCGTGGGGATTGGTGCTGCGCCTGACGCGCTGGCCTACCGTGATGCGGAGAGCAACACACTGGGCAATCTCGCGCGCGCGGTGGGCGGGCTCGTCCTTCCCAACCTCGAGTCGGCCGGGCTTGGGCGCATCGCCGAGCTCGAGGGCGTGCGCGCCGTGACGCATCCCAGAGGCGCCTGGGGGGTGATGCTTCCGCGCTCCGCTGGGAAGGACAGTACCACAGGCCACTGGGAAATCGCGGGGGTTCAGCTCGAGCGACCGTTCCCGACGTATCCGCATGGCTTTCCTCCGGCGATCGTCGACGAATTTTCGCGGCGCACCGGGCGCGCCGTGATTGGCAACGTCGCCGGTAGCGGCACGGATCTCATCGCGCGCTACGGGCCGGAGCACGAACGCAGCGGCGCCTGGATTCTCTACACGTCGGCGGATTCGGTCTTTCAGATCGCGGCGCATGACCGTGTGGTGCCGCTGGACGAGCTCTACGCCGCCTGCGCCATCGCTCGCGAGATGCTCGTCCCGCCAGATGATGTCTCGAGAGTCATCGCCCGGCCGTTCACAGGACGCGCCGGAGCCTACATTCGAACCGCCGAGCGCCGCGACTTTGCGATCGCACCGCCGGCGGAAACGCTGCTCGACGCCCTGGCCGCCGCCGGCATCGCGCGAGCCGGCGTCGGCAAGGTGGGTGACCTCTTCGCAGGCCGCGCGATCAGCTCGCGTCACACCCGTGACAATGCCGACGGCGTCCGTGCCATTCTGGATCTGCTCGAACACCTCGACGGTGGGCTGCTCTTTGCGAACCTTGTAGATTTCGACCAGCTCTGGGGGCACCGAAACGATGTCGCGGGGTTCTATGAGGGACTCCGCGCGTTCGACCGGGCGTTGCCGGACATCGAAGGACAGCTCCGCGAAAACGATGTGCTCTTCCTGACCGCCGACCATGGGAACGACCCGACCACGCCATCCACCGATCACGCTCGCGAACGCGTGCCGCTGCTCGCCATTGGCGCGCCCGTGCGAGCAGGACCGCTCGGCGAGCGCGCCACCTTTTCCGATCTGGGCGCAACCGTGGCTGAATTGCTGGGTGTAGGCTATCGTGGTCGCGGCAGCTCCTTCGCGCCGGAGCTGTTACGCGCGTGAGCGGACCGAACGGCATCGAGATCCTGAGCGCCGCGGCGTTCGAGGCCATGGCTCGCGCGTACGTGCCATACTCCGGCTTTCGGGTGGGCGCGGCGCTGGCGGTGGCTGATGGGCGCATCTTCCTCGGCTGCAACGTGGAAAATGCATCGTACGGCGCCGCGATCTGTGCCGAGCGTGCCGCGGTGCTCGCCGCGCTCGCGAACGGAGCAAGGGCATTCACGCGTATGGTGATTGCGTCGGATGCGCGCACGCCGGCGCCGCCATGCGGGCTGTGCCGTCAGGTGCTCGCCGAGTTCGCGCCCTCGCTGGAAATTGTGAGCTGTACCCAGGCCGGCGCGCGCGGGACCTGGTCGCTGGCCGATCTCTTCACGTACCCATTCACCCCGCACTCGCTGGAGCGCGTCTGACGTGCTGCACGCAGCGCCCGAGCGCGGCGGTATTCTTTCCGGACAGATTCCACGTGGAAGGCAGGAGTGAACGCTTTGCGTAAGTCGTGGGCACCGGTCGCGCTCTTTGCCGCGGCGGTGCTCATTCTCGCGGGATGCCAGGAGGATCTGGCCGGGGGCGCGGCGTGTCCCACGCTCTGTCCCGACACGCTCACCATCAAGGACACCGTCCTCGTGGGGAGCGCGATATTCGATACGGCCGTCACGCTGCCCGGGCTCCCGCCGCTGGGCAGCGAAAAGCAGCTCCTGGTCGCGGACTATACGCAGGGCGATTCGCCGGTGAATGCCGCGGCGGTCATGCGGTTTGACGTGCTGCAGACCAGCATCGGGGACACGGACACCACCAAGCTGGCGCATCCCGTCATCGCGACGGACTCCGCCTTTCTCGTGATCAGCATCGAGGCGCTCGCGGACAGTGCGGATACCGCGATCAACCACGATTCCGTGACGTTCCTGGTGTACGACGTGGATGCGCCGGTAGCGGATCTCGACACGGCGCCGGTACGCCAGCGCTTTTCGTCGACGCCCATCGGATCGCGCGAGATCGCGCGCGATTCGATCATCGGCCAGATCAGTATTCATGTCGATAGCGCGTTCGTCTCGCGCCACGTCCTGGCGAAGCAGCGAATACGCCTCGGTCTCCGCGCGACGGGCGAACGGCCCGTCAGAATTCGCATCGGTTCCGTGGAAGGTGGCGGGAGCGCATCGCTCCGCTACACGGCCATCGGCGACAGCGGGCTGCGCACCGAGGGCGTGGTGTCGGTGAACACGCACGCCGCGAGCGGGCCCAGCCTGCCATCGCTGGCAGACTACACGCTGGTACTCGCCGGCACACCACCGCCGCCTCCGGGCGTGCTGGCCGCCGGCGGAATACCGTCATCGCGGATTTTTCTGCGCTTCAAGATCCCGCCCGAGCTGACCGATTCATCCGTCACGGTGGTGCGCGCCAATCTGGAGTTGCATCAGCTGCCCAATCTCGCCTTTGCGAGCGTGGACACACAGTTTCTGCAGACGCTGCTGGTCCGCGCCACTCCGGAGGTGACGGACATTTTCAGCGCCGCGTTGCTGGCCGTCGATCCCGGCTCGGCGCTGCTCGCCATTCCTCCGCAGTTGATCCCGCCTGCGGTCTCGCGGATCGATACGCTTCCGCTGCAGGGTGCCTTCGCGCTCTGGAAGTCCGAACACAACGTGGCCATTCGCGCGATCGAGCTCAAGTCGTCGAACGAGGGGTTCGATCCGCGACAGTATTTCTTCTACTCCGGCGCGGCCGCGGACAGTCTGCGCCCGCGCCTTCGTCTGAGTTACATCCTTCGCAGCAACTTCGGACTTCCCTGATGCGCACTCTTGTCTGCTCCCTCTCGCTGCTGGCATTCGCCGCCTGCACGACCCACGCGCAAGGAACCCTGAGCACCCAGGGTTTCGGCTATCCGCCCGGACAGATCGGCGCGCGCACCTTCAGCATGGGCGGAGGGCCGGCCGAAGTCGACCAGTTGTCGCTGCTTAATCCGGCCTCACAGGCGAACTGGGGCGCTCCCGGCCTGTACCTGGAATATCAGCCCGACTACCGCTCCATCTCCACGTCGAGCGGAAGCGATCACACCATGACGGCACGGTTTCCGCAGGCATCCGGTGCGTTGACGATCGGCCCGCGCGCCGTACTTGGCATCTCCACGTCCACGCTGCTGGATCGCACCTGGGAAACGCAACGGAGCGGAATCCAGCGGTACGCAACCGGAGACAGCGCAGAGTTCACCGAGCAGTTCAAGAGTTCGGGCGCTATCGATGACATCCAGCTGGCGCTGGCGGTCGAGGTCGTGCGCAAACTCTGGATCGGTGTGGGAGGCCATCTGTTCACCGGAACCAACGACTTGAGCATTCAGCGGGCGTCGTCCGATACCACGTTCGGTCTGTTCCAGCAATCAACGTCGCTGACCTACTCCGGCAGCGGCGTGAGTGGTGGACTGCTCTGGGCACCAGGTGCCGGATTGATGGTTGGCGTCTCCGGACGGGTGGGCGGAACCATCACCTCCTATCGCAACGACACATCGCTTACGACGGGCAAGGTGCCCAGGCGGTTGGGTGCCGGCGTGTCGTTTCAGGGACTGCCCGGTGTGGTCGTCGCGTTCCGCGGCGACTGGGAAGGATGGTCGAGTCTGGGAAGTCTCGGGCAGCCGGGGCTCGGTGTGACGGACGGATGGGACGTCGGTGGCGGCGTGGAGGTGCGTGGCCCCGGCCTCTTCGGTTCCGCGATGCCGCTCCGCGCCGGGATCCGGGAACGCACCCTGCCGTTCCTGGCGGACGGTACGCGGATTCGCGAGCGCACCTACTCGATTGGCACGGGCATTCAGATTCTGGGTGGGCGCTCGCGCATCGATCTCGCTCTGGCGCGGGCCACCCGGACCCAGGTTGCCGGCATTGCCGAGCACTCGATGATTTTCACCGCCGGATTCATGGTTCGTCCCTAGTGTTGTGACTGAGCGTTTGCCCCTGGCGCCGCTGATTCTCGTGGCGGACGACGTGCCCGCCAACGTCGAAGTGCTCCACGATCAGCTTGCTGCGCTCGGCTACCGCGTCGTCACCGCCGTGGACGGCCCGTCGGCCATCGAACAGTGCTTCGCTGAGCGGCCCGACCTCTGTATTCTGGACATCGCGATGCCGGCGGGATACCTGGGTGGCGACGACCGGTATACCGGCATGGAAGTGTGCCGCCGCATCAAGCGGGATCCGCGTACGGCGCGCATTCCGGTGATTTTCGTGACCGCGTTGAGCGACACGACCGATCGCGTGAAGGCCATCGAGGCCGGCGGGGACGACTTTCTCACGAAGCCACACAACCGCCAGATTCTCGGCGCACGCGTGCGCTCGCTCATCCGGCTCAAGAACGCCACCGATGCACTCGAGGAGAGCTATCGGAAGCTCCGCGAGCTCGAGCGCGTGCGCGACGACCTGATGAACATGATCGTGCACGATCTCAAGACACCGCTCACGTCCATCCTGGCTTCGCTCGAAATGGTGCTGGATGGTGATTTCGGCGGCATCTCGGCGGGCGCGCGCGACGCCATCGCCGACGCGGAATCGCGCGGCAAGGAACTGCTCACGCTCATCGAAGACCTGCTGGAAATCGCGCGGATCGAGGAAGCCGTCGTGGAGCTGAAGCTGGAACCGCTCGCGCCTGCCGCCTTTCTCGAGGAACTGGTCCAGGAGTGGAGCGTCCGCTTCGAGCAGGAGCGTGCGCTGGTGTCGCTGGAGGTCGCAGCGGATGCGCCGCTGATTCGTGCGGATCGCCGGCTTCTGCGGCGCGTGTTTGCGAACCTGTTGCAGAATGCACTCGTGCACACGACGCGCGGCGTCGCCATTGGGCTGTCGGCCCGACGCGATTTGGCCGCGGGCGTGGTGTTCGCCGTGTCTGACAGCGGACCCGGTATTCCGCCGGAGTACCAGGAGGTGATTTTCCGCAAGTTCGAGCGCGTGCAGCGCGCGGATGCACGCGGCGGCCGCAGCTCCGGATTGGGACTCGCCTTCTGCAAGCTCGCCGTGGAAGCGCATGGCGGCCGCATCTGGGTCCAGAGTACGGTGGGGCGGGGAAGTCAGTTTTTCGTGATGCTGCCGGAGCGACCTCCTGGACTCGGCGGCGGCCAGCCGGAGCGAGTGTGAAGATCTTTCTCCAGACGTATGGCTGCCGAGCCAACCACGCGGACTCGGAAGCCGTGCGCGGCATGCTCGTGGCCGCCGGTGCCGAACTGGTGCGCGACAGCGCCCAGGCTGACGCGGCGGTGTTCAACAGCTGCGCGGTGACCCGTGAAGCGGAAGCGGACCTGCGCCAGGGCGTACGTCGCGCGGCGCGCTCCAATCCGCGTCTCACTACCATCGTGATGGGATGTGCCGCCGCGCTCGATGACGGCCGTATCGCGTCGCTTCCCACTGTCCGACGCGTGCTGGGTGGTGCCCCGATCCCCGACATCGCGCGCGCCCTGGGGCTGGATCCGGCGCGTGCAACCAGTGCGCCGACACGCCAGGTCGGCGCCCGCGCGCTCCTGCGCATCCAGGACGGCTGCGACGAGCACTGCACGTTTTGCGCGACGACGCTCGCCCGCGGTGCGCATCGCTCGCGTCCTGCCGCCGCACTCGTGGAGGAGGCGCGGATCCTGGCGGAATGGCATCCCGAAATCGTGCTGACCGGCGTACACATCGGCTCCTTTGGTCGGGAGCATGGCAGCTCGCTCGGCGCGCTCCTGACGCAGCTCGTGCGCGCGGTCCCACGCGTGCGCTTCCGTTTGTCCTCGATCGAGGCGACCGAGGTGGATGCGCCGCTGCACGAGCTGCTGACCGATCCCGCGAGCGGCGTCGTGCCGTTCCTCCATGCGCCGCTGCAGTCGGGGTCCGACGGGGTCCTGCGCCGCATGGGGCGACACTGGTACACGGCGGCGACGTACGCGCGGGCCATCGAGCGCATCGTGGGTGACGCGCCGGTGTTCGGCCTTGGCGCGGACGTCATGGCCGGATTCCCCGGCGAGTCTGACGCCGATCATGCGGCCACGCTGGCACTCGTGGACGCGCTGCCGTTCACCACGTTGCACGTCTTTCCGTATTCCGAGCGGGCAGGCACCGCGGCGCCCCGGCTGGGGCATCGCGTCGCGAGCGCCGTCGTCGCGCACCGTGCGACGGAGCTGCGTGAACGCGCGCAGCGAAAGGGCGCGACATACCAGGCGCGTCGCGACGGCGGAGCCGCTGATGTCGTCGTCATTGACGGGACGGGCGCCGCGACGCGACGCGGCCTCACCGAAGATGGATTGTCGGTCCGCGTGAGCCATCCAGACTGTGGGCGCGGCAGCAGATTCCGCGCGCGCCTCGACGACGTGTCCGGCGTCCTGTTCGCCCGGCCGGCGGCCGGCTAGCTTTCACGAATGTCCAGTACGCCACGCGGCACCGTATACATCGAGACGTACGGGTGCCAGATGAAC
>JBOHTE010000070.1:0-12225 GCA_050733555.1 Gemmatimonadaceae bacterium
ATGTCGTGCAGCTCTCTCTCATTGAATACACGCGCAGCCACACCACGCTCGGCGCGCTGCAACCCGGCGCGCGCGTGCACCTCGAAGCTGATCTCGTGGGCCGGTACGTGCAGCGCCTTGCGACACCCTGGCTCGCAGTGGAGCGATAGCAATGCCGTTCGGACTTGTGGAAGAGGCCATCAGCGAAATCGCGGCGGGCCGCATGGTGATCGTGGCCGACGACGAGGATCGCGAGAACGAAGGAGATCTCATTTGCGCGGCGCAGCGCGTCACGCCGGAGATCATCAACTTCATGACCAAGCGCGCGAGCGGGCTGCTCTGTCTCGCGCTCACCGGTGACCGGTGCGATCAGCTCGGACTCGCTCCCGTGAGCGAGAACAACATCGATGCGTACCGCACCGCGTACACCCAGAGTGTCGATGCGGCGCCGCGCTTCGGCATCACGACGGGCATCAGCGCGCAGGACCGCGCGACGACGATTCGCGTCGCGGTGGATCCCGCCACCGTTCCTGCGGACCTGCGCTTCGGCGGGCACGTGCAGCCGCTCCGGTCGCGCGAGGGCGGTGTGCTGCAGCGCGTGGGGCACACGGAAGCCGCGGTGGATCTCGCCCGGCTCGCCGGCCTCTATCCGGCCGGCGTGATCTGCGAGATCCTGCGCGACGAGGACGGCCAGCCGGCGCGCCGGCCGGAACTCGAACGCTTCGCGGACTGCCATCATCTGACATTCATCACCGTTGCTCAGCTCGTGGCGCACCGGCTCAAGACCGAACGACTCGTGCACCGCGTGGCCGAAGCGCGGCTGCCCACGGAATACGGTGACTTTCACGTGGTGGGCTATCGCAACGATGTGGACACGCACGAACATGTGGCCCTCGTGCTCGGCGACGTGCATGACGGCGAGGACGTGCTCGTGCGCATGCACTCCCGCTGCCTCACCGGTGATGTGTTCGGCTCACTGCGCTGCGACTGCGGCTGGCAGTTGCATGCGGCCATGGAGATGATCGCGAAGGACGGTCGTGGCGTCGTCGTCTATCTGGACCAGGAAGGCCGCGGGATCGGCCTGCTGAACAAGCTGCGCGCATACGCGCTGCAGGATGATGGCGCGGACACCGTCGAGGCCAACGAGCGGCTCGGCTTCAAGCCCGATCTGCGCAACTACGGCATCGGCGCGCAGATCCTGCTCGACCTCGGGCTCCGCTCCATTCGACCCATGACGAACAATCCGCGCAAGCTCGTCGGGCTGGAGGGCTACGGACTGCGCGTGGCGGAGCGCGTGCCGATTCACGCACCGGAAACGAGTGAGAATCGCGACTACCTCGCGGTAAAGCGTTCGAAGCTCGGCCACCTGCTGGCGCATTGATGGCGGAATTCGTGGGGAATCCGGGCGGCGCCGGCCGGCGCGTGGCGGTGGTGGCCAGCCGCTTCAACGAATCGATCACGCAGAAGCTGGTGAACGGCGCGATGGATGCGCTGACGCGCCATGGTGCCGCCTACGAGGATGTGGATCTGGTTTGGGTACCCGGCGCATGGGAGCTGCCGCTCGCCGTGCGTCAGTTGCTCGCGTCGGATCGCTACCACGCGGTGGTCGCGCTCGGCGCCGTGATTCGGGGTGAGACGCCGCACTTCGAGTACGTGGCGGGCGAAGCCGCGCGGGGCCTCGCGGCGGCCAGTGCGGAGTTCGAGGTGCCGGTGAGTCTTGGCGTGCTGACCTGCGACACGATGGCGCAGGCCGAAGCGCGAGCGGGAGGAGCGCACGGCAACAAGGGATGGGATGCCGCGCTCGCCGCGCTCGAGATGGCCGACCTGTTCGATCGCCTGAATGTCCCGGACGAGAGTTGAAACCCGCGCCCGGGCGCGGGCGCTGCAGGCGCTGTATGCGTGTGACATGCGCGGAAGAACGGACCTGGAACGGGAAGCGGATCGTCTCTGGGCCGATCTCGATGTCGCGCCGGAGGAGCGGGAGCGCGCGACGGTCCTCGTGCACGCCGTGGCCAGCTCGCACGATGTGATCGATCGCACGCTGGCCGACATCACCACGAACTGGCGGCTGGAGCGACTGGGCGCCGTGGAGCGCTCCGTGCTGCGTCTGGGCGCGGCCGAGCTGCAGCTCGGAGAGACGCCCGTACGCGTCGTGATCCAGGAGGGCGTGCGACTGGCCGAGCGTTATGGCAGCGCGCAGAGCGCACGCTTCGTCAATGGCGTGCTCGACGCCATGGCGCGCCGCATGGGACGGCTCTAGTGCATCTGCTCATCGTCAACTGGCAGGATCGGGAGAACCCGCAGGCGGGCGGCGCGGAGCTGCACCTGCACGAGCTGTTTGGCCGGCTGGCCCAGGCGGGACACGAAGTCACGCTGCTGTGCAGCGGATGGCGCGGCTGCGCGAGTCGCGCCACGATCGACGGGATTGCCGTCCATCGCGTGGGCACGAGGTACACGTTCCAGTTCCATGCGCAGCGGTATTACCGTCGCGTGCTGGCGCCGGCGGCGCCGGACGTGCTCGTGGAGGATATCAACAAGGTGCCGCTGTACACGCCGCTGTGGGGCGCGCGTCGTGTGATGGCACTTGTGCCGCACCTGTTCGGCTCCACCGCCTTTCGCGAGGTTTCTGCCCCCGTGGCGTCCGTGGTGTGGGCGCTCGAGCGGCCGCTGGTGCGCGTCTACCGCGACGTACCCTTCGAGGCCATCAGTGAGAGCACTGCGTCGGACCTGGCCGCGCGGGGCATCCCGCGCTCGCGTATCCAGGTGATCTATCCCGGCATTGATTCCGCGACCTATACGCCGGCGCCGGCGATGCGTTCAGCCACGCCGCTGTTTGCCTATCTGGGTCGGCTCAAGCGCTACAAGGGAGTGGAGATCATCATTCGGGCGTTCGCGGTGGCGCGTCACCCGGATGCGCGTCTTGTCATTGCGGGAACGGGTGACTACCGCGCTGAACTGGAGTCGCTCGTGCGCTCGCTTGACCTCGGTGATCGGGTTCGGTTTCTTGGGTTCATCACCGATGACCAGAAACTGGCCCTGCTCCGGGAGGCGTGGGCGCTGGCGTTCACGTCACCCAAGGAAGGGTGGGGCATCACGAACTTCGAAGCGGCCGCATGCGCCACGCCGGTCGTGGCGTCGGACTCGCCAGGGTTGCGGGAGTCCGTGCGGGATCAGGAGACCGGGTTTCTCGTTCCCCATGGCGACATCGGCGCACTCGCCGGCGCCCTCACGCGTCTGGCGAACGACCGCGCGCTCGTGGAGCGGCTTGGTGCGGAGGGGCGCTGCTTCGCCACGCGCTTCACCTGGGAGCGTGCGGCCCGGCAGACGGACGATCATCTTCGGCATATCGCAGGATAGGAGGGTGGCCATGGAAATCATCTTTCATGCGCATCACGCCGTCATGTCCGACACGCTGCGCGGGCGGGCGGAGCGGACGGTTCGCAAGCTTGCCGCACGCCTGAAGCGCCCGGTGGATGCGACCATTCGCTTTGCGCAGGATGGCCCGTACCGGCGCGTGGAGATCGAATTGCGCCTGGCGCGCCGCCGGCCGATCATCGCGGCGGGACAGAGCCGGACGTTCGGCCCCGCGCTCGCGGACGCGGCCGGTCGAATGGAGACGCAACTCACGCGCGGCAAGCGGACGCCGAAGGCGCGCCGCGCGGCGGTGGCGCGCGCATGAAGACCACGTTCACGGTCGCGCGCTTTCTCGAGCTGCTGCGCGAGACGCTGCAGCTCGAAGTCCTCGGCGAGAGCGTCGCGCTGGGACGCGAGATCACGAGCAGCGAGGTGTCGAGCCCGGGGCTCGTGCTGGCGGGATACGTCGAACGCTTTCCCGCGAAGCGGCTGCAGATCTTCGGTGAGACGGAGATCTCGTATCTGAAATCGCTGCCGCCGGCGCAGCGGGTGACGGTGCTCGAAACGTTCTTCGCCTTCCACGTGCCCTGCGTCGTCGTCACGAAGGGACAGCGTGTGCTGCCCGAAATGCTGGACATCGCGGCGCGATGCGAGGTACCCGTCCTGCGCTCCGCGCTCAAGACGACCGAATTCTACCGGCGCGTGAAGCCCGCGCTGGACGACGAATTCGCGCCCACCACGACGCTGCACGGCTCGCTCGCGGACGTCTACGGGATCGGGCTCCTCTTCGTGGGGCGGAGCGGCATCGGCAAGTCCGAGTGCGTGCTCGATCTCGTGGAGCGCGGGCACCGGCTGGTGGCTGATGACCTGGTCATCGCGAGCCGGCGCGGCAACGATGTCATCATCGGTCGCGGACACGAGCTGCAGCGCCATCACATGGAGATTCGCGGCGTCGGCGTGATCGACATTCCCGCGGTGTTCGGCATCCGCTCCGTGCGACAGCAGAAGCGCATCGAGGTGATCGTGTCCCTGGAGGAGTGGGACCACGCGGATGCGGTGGACCGCACCGGCCTCGATGGCGCGACCGCGAGCATTCTCGATGTGGACATTCCCAAGGTGGTGATCCCGCTCAACCCGGGCAAGAACATCACGGTCGTGGCGGAGGTCATCGCCATGAATCACCTCCTCCGCTACAGCGGCGCGGACCCCGCGGAGACCTTCAACGAACGCCTCATCACGCGCATGCGCGCGGCGGCAGACGTGCGGCAGTATCTCCAGGAGGACAATGAGTAATCCGGACGTCGGTATCGTCCTGGGTCATGGCGACATTGCCGCGGCGCTGGTGTCGGCGGTGGAGCTCATCACCGGGCGCGGCAGCCGGCTCATCGCGCTCACCAATGCGGGGCTCGACAACGACCAGATCGACGACCTGCTGCGTCGCACGATCGAGGCCTCGGGTGCGCGCGTCATCTTCACGGATCTCGCGGCGGGCAGTTGCAACATGGCGGCGTGCCGGCTGGTGCGCTGGCGCCCCGACCTGATCGTGGTGACGGGCGTGAATCTCCCGACGCTGCTGCAGTACGTGATGCATGACGGCGGGACGCCGGATGCGGCGGTGTCGGAGGCGGTCCAGCGGGGCTCCGGCTCGCTGCGCGTGCTCCAGGGTCGCTCGCGTGCCAGTTGAGTTGTACCGCATAGACGACCGGCTGATCCATGGTCAGGTCGTCGTGGGATGGGGACAGCCGATGAATGCGGGATTCATCGCGCTGGTGGATGACGGGGTCGCATCGAGTGACTGGGAGCGCGAGCTGTATCGCATGGGCGTCCCACCGCAGATGGATCTCTTCTTCGCGTCGGTGGACGACGCGCCCGGGCAGCTCGGCGCATGGCGTGCCGATCAGCGCGCGGGCATTCTGCTCACGGGGGACATCGAGACGATGTATCGGCTGGTGTCGCACGCGGATGGCATCACGGCCGTGAATCTGGGTGGCGTGCACCATCGCGCCGGCCGGATCGAGCGGCTGCGCTACATCTATCTTTCGCCCGGCGAGGCTCAGGCCCTGCGCGATCTGGAAGCGCGCGGCGTGTCCGTGACCGCGCGCGATGTCCCCTCGGCCCGACCGGTGCCGCTGCGCGAACTGCTGAACTCCGGAGCGAAGGCGTGACGGCGCCCGGGCTCCTGGCTCCTGTCCTCCTGGGCGCGCTGATCGGGCTGGACGTCGTGAGCTTTCCGCAAATCATGATCTCGCGCCCCATCGTCGCGTCGACGCTCGCGGGGGCCCTGGCCGGCGACATCGGAGCGGGCTTGCTGGCCGGTGCCGTGCTGGAACTCATGGCCATGGAAACGCTGCCCGTGGGCGCCTCGCGCTACCCCGAATGGGGGAGCGCCGCGGTCGTCGCGGGTACGCTGGCCGCCGTGCGCGCGGAGCCGCGATCTGGCGCGCTCGTGGTCGCGGTCTTTGCCGGCATTGCCACGGCCTGGGCGGGCGGATGGAGCATGTACGCGCTGCGTCGCCTGAACGGTGTGTGGGCCGAGCGCATGCAACCCGCCCTCGAAGCGGGTTCCTGGCGGGCGGTCGTCGGGCTGCAGTTGCGCGGACTCACCGCGGATCTGGTGCGGGCGGCCCTGCTCACGCTCGTGGCGCTGCTCATCTGGCATCCCGTTGACGTGTGGCTGCTGAGGCGGTGGTCGCTCGATCTCGTCGTGTCGCACAGCATCCTCGTGGCGGTCGCGGCAGCGGCCGCCGCCAGCGCGATCTGGCGGCTCGGGCATGGCGCCACGGGCGCACGCTGGTATCTGCTCGGCGGCCTCGCTGCGGGCGTGGTGTTCGCGGTGCTGCAATGACGGGTCCCCAGTCGTCGCCGCCCCCGCTGGCGTGGCGTCTGCGCGCCGCGATGTTCACCCGGCTCTTCGCCATTCAGGGCTCGTGGAACTACGAGAGCATGCTCGGGAATGGCATCGGCTTCGCCGCCGAACCGGCGCTGCGGGCGCTGCCGGGCGGGCGCGGCGGCGCGGCGTACCGCGTCGCGCTTGCCCGCGAGTCCGACTACTTCAATGCGCATCCCTACCTCGCCTCGGTGGCGGTGGGTGCGCTCGTACGCGCGGAGCTCGACGGCCAGCCGCCCGCGCAGATCGAACGCTTCCGCAATGCCATGTGCGGCCCGCTCGGCAGTCTGGGCGATCGGCTCGTGTGGGCGGGCTGGCTGCCACTGACCGCCCTCATTGCGCTGCTGGCCTACGGCATGGGCGCCGGCCCGCTCACGGTCGTGCTGCTGTTCATGGTGCTCTACAACGTGGGACACCTGGGGCTTCGTGCCTGGGGCATTCACAACGGCTGGCATGGGGGATTGCACGTGGCCGCAGTCCTCGGCCACCCGGTGCTCCGCCAGGCGCCGCTCTACATCGGTCGCGCAGTGCTGTTTCTCCTGGGTGCGGTGCTGCCGCTCGTGATCCGGCGCGTGCTGGTATCGGCCGGCGAAGCGCCAACCGTCGCGGCAGGTGGTTCGCCTGCCGGTGTCACGGCCGCGATCGCGGCACTGATCGGCGCGGTCGTTCTGGGCGGGATTTTCGTGCGCCTGCACGGTCGTGTCGAAGGCTGGCGCGCCGCGATCGTAGTTCTCGCGGCGCTGATCCTCTACTCCCTGGCTCGATGACGATGGAACGCTCGATTCGCATTGCGAACAAGAATGGCCTCCATGCGCGACCGGCGGCGGAGCTCGTGAAAGTCGCTTCCCGGTTCCAGAGTGATATCGTCATGGTTCGTGACGACATGGAAGTGAACGGGAAAAGCATCATGGGCGTCATGATGCTGGCCGCGGAGTTCGGGGCAGAACTCCGCATCCGCGCCAGCGGCCCGGATGAGGAACAGGCGGTGATCGCCCTCGCCGACCTCGTAGCCCGGAAGTTCGGAGAACACTAGTGGACCGAAAGCTCGTCGGTATTCCGGCATCTCCCGGGATCATCATTGGTCCCGTGCATTTGCTCCTCTGGGAAGTTCCCGAGGTGCCGCAGCGCATCATCGCCGACGAAGGCATTCCCGCCGAGATCGAGCGCTTTCACGCGACGCTTGGTCGCGCGGGTGAACGGCTGCGCACCGTACGTGCGCGGGCGGAGCGCTATGCGGGTGAGGAGGAGGCGCGCATCTTCGATGCGCAGCTCTTCATCCTGCAGGACATCGAGTTGATCGGGCGCGTCGAAGGGCTCATCCGCCAGAATCTGGCCGCGGAGTCGGCGTTCGAGATCACGATGCTCGAGTGGCGGCATCACTTTGCGCGGCATGCATCGCCCATGATGCGGGAACGGGTGGGCGACATTACCGACGTGCAGATCCGGGTGCTGTCGCTGCTGCTGGATCTGCCCGATCATGATCCGGTGGATCTCCCCAAGGGCGCCAATGCCATTCTCGTGACGGATGATCTCACGCCGAGCCTGACCGTGCAGCTCGACCGCGAAGCCATTGCCGCCATCGCGACCGACGCGGGCACGCGGGTCTCGCACGTGGCGATCCTGGCGCGCTCGCTCGGCATTCCGGCCGTTGTGGGACTGCGCACCGCCACGCAGCAGCTCAAGGGCGGGGAGATCGCCATTCTCGACGGCGCTGCCGGCACGCTCTGGATTCATCCCACGGAGGCCGAGGTGGAGGTCCATCGCGCGCGCGCGCGGCGCGAGGAGGCGCTCACGAACGCACTCGCCGACATGACCGGCGCCGAGCCGGTCACCGCCGATGGCGTGCGCATCATGTTGCGGGCCAACGTGGATATTCCTGAAGAGGCGGTCGCCGCCGTGTCGAGCGGCGCGGACGGCGTGGGACTCATGCGCACCGAGTTCCTCGTCATCGGGCGCACCGCCATGCCCGAAGAAGACGAACAGTACCGCGCGTACCGCCGGGTCCTGGAATCCTTCGACGGCCATCCGGTCGTCATTCGCACGTTTGACATTGGCGGGGACAAGCTGCCCGTCGGCGGCTATCCCACCGAGGCGAACCCCTTCCTCGGATGGCGCGCCATCCGCATGTGCCTCGATCAGCCCGACATTTTCCGCACGCAACTGCGCGCCATGCTGCGTGCGGCGGTGCACGGCGATCTGCGCATCATGCTCCCGCTCGTCGTGACCGTCACGGAAGTCGAACGGGCGCGCGGTCTCCTGCGCGAGGCCGCTGCGGAGCTCGCCGCCGCCGGCGTGCCGCATCGCGCCAACGTGCCGCTCGGGGTGATGATCGAGACGCCGGCCGCCGCCATCGCCGCGGACACGTTCGCCGGCGTCGCGGAGTTCTTCAGCATCGGCACCAACGACCTCACGCAGTACACGCTCGCGATCGACCGGGGCAATGCGAACATCGCCGACCGTTTCACACCGCTGCATCCGGGCGTGCTCCGTCTGATTCGTCGCACCGTGGAAGTCGGAGAGGCGAACGGCATCGATGTCACGGTCTGCGGCGAGATGGCATCGCAGCAGCTCACCGCCTTCGCGCTCATCGGGCTCGGCGTGCGCCAGTTGAGCGTGGCGCCGCGCGCCGTTCGGCTCGTCAAACGTCTGGTGCGCGCCATCACGGTGGCCGGCGCCACGATCGCGGCCCAGGAAGCACTGCAGGCGCGCACCGCGGAAGCGGCACACGATCTGCTATCGCATCATCTGGCGCGCGCCTGCGGGGCGGATCCGCTCCTCGCGGACGGGTTGCCCGAGTCATTTTAGAACGATATCATCATCGATCACCTCACCTGAACGATCACCGCGCGGCGCAGCCGCCGTTTCGTGCATGGAGCCACGCGTGTCCAACTCGTTTCCCATCACGTCGGAGTCCGTAACAGAAGGGCATCCCGACAAGATCGCCGATCAGATTTCCGACGCTGTTCTGGATGCCATTATCGCGGAAGACCCGAACGCCCGGGTGGCGTGCGAGACGCTCGTGACGACCGGTCTCGCCTGTGTGGCCGGCGAGATTTCCACCGGGACCTACGTCTCCATTCCCGAGATCGTCCGCGGCACGATCAAGTCCATTGGCTACGACAACGCGGCGTATGGCTTCGATTCGCAGACCTGTGCGGTCATCAGCACGATTGACCAGCAGTCGCCGGACATTGCCATGGGCGTGGACACCGGCGGCGCCGGCGATCAGGGGATGATGTTCGGCTATGCCACCGATGAGACGCCGGAACTGATGCCCATGCCCATCCAGCTCGCGCACGGGCTCACGCGTCTCCTCGCCGAGCGCCGCAAGTCGGGCGCGCTTCCCTGGCTCCGGCCCGATGGCAAGTCCCAGGTCACGGTGCGCTATGAGGACGGCCGGCCCACCTGCGTGGACACCGTCGTCATCTCCACGCAGCATGATGCCGATATTGCGATCACGGAATTGCGCGAGGCGATCACCGAAGAGATCATCGTGCCGGGCATGCCCGAGGGCATGTTCGATCGGCGGACGGCGAAGCTGTGCATCAACCCCACCGGCCGGTTCGTCGTGGGTGGACCGATGGGGGATACCGGGCTCACCGGCCGGAAGATCATCGTCGACACCTACGGCGGGGCCGTGCGTCACGGTGGCGGCGCGTTCAGCGGCAAGGATCCCTCCAAGGTGGACCGCAGCGCCGCCTACGCCGCGCGCTGGGTGGCGAAGAACATCGTGGCGGCGGGTCTCGCCACACGGTGCGAGGTGCAGCTCGCCTACGCCATCGGCGTGAGCGAGCCGGTGTGTATCGGCCTGGACACGTTTGGCACGGCTGTTGTTGATGAAATGTGCATCGAGAAGGCGGTGCGCGAGGTCTTCGACCTGACGCCGAAGGGAATCCGGAGCGCGCTCGACCTGTGCACGCCGATCTACCGCGCCACGGCCGCGTACGGTCACTTCGGTCGCGCGAGCGAAACCCGGCAGGTCAATGGCCGCTCGTTCACGTTCTTTACCTGGGAGCGCACGGACAGGATCGATGCGCTCCGAAGCGCCGTGCGGTGAGCGCGGCTTCACATTCGGCTGGTGGACGGATGGCAACGATAACGAGAGCAGGAAGTGACGTGGCGAGCGACATCAGGGACATCGCCCTCGCTGACGACGGACAACGGCGCACCGAGTGGGCCGAGCGGTCCATGCAGGTGCTCCGGCAGATTCGCGCCCGCTTCGAGAAGGAGAAGCCGCTCTCAGGCAAGCGCGTGTCCGCCTGTCTGCACGTCACCGCGGAGACAGCCAATCTCATGGCGACCCTCCAGGCGGGCGGTGCCGACGTCGCACTCTGCGCGTCCAACCCGCTCTCCACGCAGGACGATGTCGCGGCGCACCTCGTGCGCGACTACGGCATCAAGGTCTTTGCCATCAAGGGCGAGGACAACGACACCTACTACGAGCACGTGCGCGCCGTCATTGCGCACCAGCCGGACATCACGATGGACGATGGCGCCGACGTCGTTGGCGCCATGCACATGATCGCACTGGGCCGCTTCGACGATCTGCCGGCAGCGGTGCGCACCTGGGTCCAGGGACTCGACGACAGCGCGCGGACCGCCCTGATTGCCGGGGTGCTGGGCAGCACGGAAGAGACCACCACGGGCGTCATTCGGCTCAAGGCGATGGCCAGGGATGGCGTGCTGCGATTCCCGGTCATTTCCGTGAACGATTCGTTCACCAAGCATCTGTTCGACAATCGCTACGGCACGGGACAGTCCACCGTGGACGGCATCATTCGCGCGACGAACCTGCTGTTGGCGGGCTCCACGTTCGTCGCGGCCGGCTATGGATGGTGCGGACGCGGTGTCGCCATGCGCGCGCGTGGCATGGGCGCCAACGTCATCGTTACCGAAGTCGATCCGCTCAAGGCGCTCGAGGCCACGATGGATGGTTTCCGCGTGATGTGCATGGACGAGGCCGCCCCCATCGGGGACATTTTCTGCACGCTCACCGGCGACATCCACGTGCTGCGGCGCGAACATTTCACGCGAATGAAGGATGGCGCGGTGATCTGCAATTCCGGACACTTCAACGTCGAGATCGACATTCCCGCGCTCCGCGAGCTCGCCGGCAACGAGTCGCGCCCCGCGCGCGAGTTCGTGGAGGAGTTCCGGATTGGTGGCAAGCGCATCTTTTTGCTCGGCGAGGGACGCCTCATCAATCTCGCCGCCGCGGAAGGACACCCGGCCAGTGTGATGGACATGAGTTTCGCGAACCAATCGCTGGGTGCGGAGTATCTAGTTCAGAACGGCGCATCACTGTCGAAGGATGTGCATCGCGTGCCCGAGACAGTCGATCGCGAGATCGCGCGGCTCAAGCTGGCGGCCGTGGGTGCGCGGATCGACGTCCTAACGCCCGAGCAGGAGAAGTATCTCGCGTCCTGGGACATGGGGACGTGAGGCTCGGCGCCCGACACCGGGAGCTCCCATGGTCGAAGTCAAAGTCGCACGACTCGGTCTCGATAGCACTTCGAACTCGTACGTCGTCATTCTGCAGGAGAAGGAAGGCGAGCGGCTGCTGCCCATCTGGATCGGACAGCCGGAAGCGGAATCCATCGTGATGGAAATGAATCACATCCAGCCGCCTCGCCCGCTGACGCACGACCTCTGCAAGCGGCTGATCCTCGGCATGGGGGCGTCGCTCGCCGGCGTGCATATCACTCGCGTGCAGGACAACACGTACTTCGCCGAACTGCAATTGCAGCGAGGCGACGATCGCTTCCAGATCGACGCGCGCCCGTCCGACAGTATTGCCATCGCGCTCCGGCTCGCTGCGCCCATCTTCGCGCAGGAATCGCTGCTCACGGCGTTCGCCGTGGATGATGGCGAGGAGGAGAGCGCCAGCGAGGACGCCTCGTTTCTCGCGCCGGACACGACGCGGCCTGACGAGCGCGATCTGTCGGCCGAACAGCTCAAGTCGCATCTGGAAAAGCTGCGTCCCGAGGATTTCGGCAAGTTCAATC
>JBOHTE010000071.1:0-1525 GCA_050733555.1 Gemmatimonadaceae bacterium
GCCGGAGCAGCGTGGTGTGCAGCCGCGCGGCGCACAGCCGCGTAGTGAGCAGCCGCGTAGTGAGCAGCCGCGCAGTGCGCAGCCGCGTGCCGCACAACCGCACGGTGCGCAGCCGCGTGGCGCAAAACCGTCCGGCGCACAACCGCGTGGCGCGAACCAACAGAAGCAGCCGGACAATGCGCCGAACGGACGTCGCGAGCCGAATGGTACACACGGCAACTCAGGCCGCCGGCACTGATTTTCTCCGCAGGTCTTTCCGCAGTGAACACGACGGCGGGCGCTTCAGCGACGCGCCCGCCGTCCTGTTCGGCTATCTTCCGCGCCGGAAACGATACGTCCACCTGCAACGGGAGAGCCGGTGATCCGTGATGCCATCATGCCGCTCGTGGCGGCCGTGTGCCTTGGCGCGTGCGCGCACGCGCAAACCGCGCCCATGAGCAGCGAGCCGCACACCGACGTGACCCACACCCCATTCGCCGGCGCCATCAACGCGCTCTTCGCGTCGTACGATCACCCTGATGTACCTGGCGCCAGCATCGTGGTCATCCAGCGCGACACCGTCGCGTTCATGCGCGGCTATGGATCGGCGCATCTCGAAACGCACACGCCGGCCGACGCCCACACCGATTATCGTCTTGCATCGCTCACGAAGCAGTTCACGGCCACCGCGATCATGCTGCTCGTGCAGGACGGCCGACTCTCGTACGACGAGCGCGTGAGCGACGTCCTGTCCGGCCTGCCCGCGTATGCGCGCGACGTGCGCATCAGGAACCTGCTCAATCACACCTCCGGGCTCTGGGACTACGAGGATTTCGTACCCGACACGCAGCGCGTTCAGGTGCACGACCGCGACATGTTCGCGCTGCTGGCGCACGCGGACAGTCTCTACTTCCCGCCCGGCACGCATTTCCGCTACAGCAACACCGGCTACGCGCTCCTCGCGCTCGTCGTGGAGAAGGCGAGCGGCATGCCGTTCGCGCGCTTCCTGCACGATCGCATCTTCGCTCCGCTGGGGATGACAGCCACCGTGGCGTACGAGAGCGGCGTGTCCACGGTGCCGCACCGCGCGTACGGCTATACGCAGCACGACTCCGCGTTCCAGCCCACCGATCAGAGCCCCACGAGCGCGGTACTCGGCGACGGCGGCGTGTATACATCGGTGGCGGATCTGGTGAAGTGGGATCACGCGCTGGAGACCAATGCGATCGTGTCCGCGGCGTCGCAGCAGCTCGCCTGGACACCGCCGGTGCTCCCCGCCGGCGCACCAACGAAGTACGGCTTCGGCTGGTTCATCGATTCCGATGGCGGCCGGCGCCGCCTCTATCACCACGGCGAGACGAGCGGCTTCACCAATTTCATCCTGCGCTACCCCGAGCAGCGCCTCACCGTGATCGTCCTCACCAATCGCAATGGCGGGGAACCGTGGACGATCGGCCAGAAGGTGGCAGATCTGTTTTTGGGGACGGTGTCAGGGATACCCGAGTTTTAGGCCCCGCCACACCGCCCCGCCCTGGGGAATGGGCAA
>JBOHTE010000072.1:0-1038 GCA_050733555.1 Gemmatimonadaceae bacterium
GTACCGGACTCCCGTCGCCATGCCATCGAGCGGCTGTCTGCCGCGCTCGCACCCGGCATGACCGTCGCGCTGTCCACGCACATCAATTCGGATGGCGACGGCTGCGGTTCGGAGACAGCGCTGGCGCGGCTGCTGCGCCAGCGCGGCATTCACGCGCGCATCGTGAACCCCACGCCGTGGCCCGGCATGTTCGCGTTTCTGCTCGACGGCGGCGTGGACGAGTGCAGCGCGCAGGGCGCGGCGGCGCTCCACGACATTGATGCGCTCATCGTGCTCGACATCAACGACGTCAAACGACTGGGCGTGCTGGCGGATGCCGTCCGCGCGCTCACCGTGCCGCGTCTCGTCATTGACCACCACGTCATCACCGACGAGCCGGCAGGCGATGTGTCGTTCACCGACGCGATGGCCTGCGCCACGGGTGAGCTGATCTTCGACTTCGCGCGCGTGCTCGACCTGGAGCTGGCGCCGCTCATCGCGCGCTCGCTCTACATCGCGATGCTCACTGACACCGGCGGCTTCCGCTTCAGCAACACCTCCCCCCGCTGCCACGCGATCGCCGGCCAACTGCTGGCGGCGGGCGTGAATCCCGAAGAGATGTACCGCCGCATCTATGCGTCGGTGCCCGTGGGCCGGCTGCTCCTGCTGCGCGACGCGCTGGATTCGCTCGAGGTGGACCCCGAGCATGGGCTGAGCTGGATCGCGCTCCCCGCCGGCGTTCTGGAGCGTTACGACGTGCGTTCGGAGGACCTCGACGGCATCGCCGAGCACCCGCGCTCGGTGGCGGGCACGCGCATGGCGATCTTCTTCCGCGATCTCGGGCACGGCCAGGTGAAGGTGTCCTTCCGCAGCACGGGCAGCGTGGATGTGAATCGGTTTGCGCGACGGTTCGGGGGCGGTGGTCACGCGCGCGCGGCGGGTGCGCTCATCAAGGGCACGCTCGCCGACGTCAAGCACCGCGTCGTCGACCAGGCCCGCGAATTCGTCGGCGAGTAGAACATGCCGCGGAGCAACGGGGGGCGGGCTGCCGGACCCTCG
>JBOHTE010000073.1:0-4536 GCA_050733555.1 Gemmatimonadaceae bacterium
GTGTCGGCCGGCATGGCGATCTACGACACGATGCAGTTTCTCACGTCGCCCATTCGGACCATCTGCATGGGGATGGCGGCGAGCATGGGAGCATTCCTGCTGGCGGCCGGCACGGCGGGCAAGCGCATGGCGCTGCCCCATTCGCGAATCATGATCCACCAGCCGTCGGGCGGTGTGCAGGGCACGGCCGCGGATATCGAGATCCAGGCGAAGGAGATTCTCTATCTGCGCGCCAAGATGAACGAGCTCATGGCGAAGCACACGGGACGGACAGTCGAGCAGATCGAGCGCGACGTGGACCGCGATCGCTTCATGTCGGCGGAAGAGGCCAAGGCATATGGACTTATCGACAATGTGGTGGTCCAGGCCCGGGGCTTGGTGGTCAGCGAGCCAAAGGCTAGTTTGTGAAATTAATCACATGAGTTGTGTCACTTGCGATCCTTGACCGTCTTTTGAGGGCACGTTAAACATCTCCAAGCCCTCCGGCAGCGGTCCTCAGACCCGCGGCCGACCGTCCGCTTCACCTGCTTCACGGACAGCTAATGTCGCACGATAAACACCTGCGCTGCTCGTTCTGCGGAAAGTCCAAGGATTCTGTCCGGAAGTTCATTTCCGGCCCATCCGTCTACATCTGCAACGAATGCATTTCGCTCTGCAACGAAATTCTCGCCGAGGATGAGGAGCGCGAGGTTGCCGAGGCGATCACGCAGGTTCCGACGCCGCAGGAGATCAAGGACATCCTGGACCAGTACGTGATCGGGCAGGAGCGGGCGAAGAAGGCACTGGCGGTCGCAGTCTACAATCACTACAAGCGCATCAACTGCTCGTCGGGCCGGGATGACGACGTCGAGCTCGACAAATCCAATATTCTGCTCATCGGTCCCACCGGCGTCGGGAAAACCTTGCTCGCCCAGACGCTGGCCCGAATCCTCGATGTACCCTTCACCATCGCCGACGCCACCACGCTTACCGAAGCGGGGTACGTCGGCGAAGACGTTGAGAACATCCTCGTGCGCCTGTTGCAGGCCGGCGAGTTCAACGTGGCCGAGTGCGAGCGCGGCATCGTCTACATTGACGAAATCGACAAGATCGCGCGCAAGAGCGAAAACCCCAGCATCACGCGCGACGTGTCCGGCGAAGGAGTGCAGCAGGCCCTGCTCAAGATCCTCGAGGGGACCATTGCGTCCGTGCCGCCGCAGGGTGGCCGCAAGCATCCGCAGCAGGAATACATCCAGATCAATACGAAGGACATCCTCTTCATCTGCGGCGGCGCATTCGACGGACTTGAGAAAATCATCGAGGCCCGGACGGGGCGGCGGCAGATCGGTTTCACCAAGGAAGAGGTGCAGAACGGGAAGCCCAGGGACGTGGCCCGTCACCCCTTCGCTGAAGTGGAGCCGGACGACCTGCTGCGCTTCGGTCTCATCCCCGAGCTCGTGGGCCGGCTTCCGGTGGCGGTGGCACTCGAGGCGCTCGACGAGGACGCGCTGGTGCGCATTCTCAAGGAGCCCAAGAACGCACTCACCAAGCAGTACACCAAGCTGTTCGGCCTTGAAGATGTGAAGATCAGCTTCGAGGAGTCGGCGCTGCGTGCCGTGGCGCAGAAGGCGCTCAAGCGTGGCACCGGCGCGCGCGGGCTCCGCGCCATTCTCGAGGAGATCATGACCGACGTCATGTTCGATCTGCCGAGCCGCGACGACATCACCGAAGTGAAGATCACCGAGACCTCGGTGCTCGATGGCAACCCGCCGCTGCTGGAGCTCTCCACCAAGCGGAGAAAGAAGGAGGCGTGACGGAAGGTGAGCGACGGAACGAACAGGGGGCCAGACACCGGCGATGTCTGGCCCCCTGTGCATCCTGTCGGCCGACCGGCGCCGCTCAGTTGTTCATCCCCAGACTGGCAATGTCGCGCTGCGTGTCGGGGTTCGTCAGATCGAGCTTCGGCCACTTCGAGTAGTCGTCCGGAACGAACGGGCCCGCCATGGACGCCATGCCGCCCATGGGCAGCGTCTTGCCGGACGTATTGTCGTACACCGCGATGATGCGGTAGCGATGTCCCGCCTCCAGTCGCAACGCATCCTGATTGTAGCCGAATACGAAGCGGCTCAGCTTCGTGACTGTGCCGTCGGTACCGAGATCTGTGGTGAGGCGCACGAGTGACTTTCCGGTCCCGACGTCCTGCAGGGCGAGCGACTTGCCGTAGGGGTGCATGTGCCCGCCAATGGCGATCAGGCCGCCGCCCAGCGGCATCGTGAATTCCGCGGAGCGCGTGGTTCGTCCCGGCGGCAGGTCGAACGCCGTCGTTCCCCCGACGTGGTTGTTGACGTCCACGTAGAAGGGCATCACGGGGAGCGGTCCATGGCCGCGCCGCGGCGTCCACTTGAGTGTAATCTGCACGTACGCACCGCTCACGCTCTTGCCGTTGGCGCTGTGCAGACCGGCGAAGAAGTGCAGACTGTCGTCCATGGAAATCGGCAGACCCATCGACGACGGGAGGTCGATGCCTTCCGTCTCGGCGCCCGCGGCCAGCATGCGCTCGAGCTCCGGATACAACAGCTCGCGCCGATTGAAATTCACGAGTCCGACGTGATGAATGTCGTCGCGTGGGAGCGGTTGGTTGGCCCCATCCACGAGATCCACATGGTAGCCGTGCAGCCACCCATCGACGGGCAGCCGGAACGACAGCTCCTCGTCCACCATCTGCATGTCCTTCCCCATGGGTTCGATCTGGAACGGGCCGGCCCTGAGCACGACGAGCGAATGCACACTGTCCACCGTGACGTGGAGCGCTGGAGATGCCGTAGCCGGCATGGTGTGCATCGCGTGCGACATGGGCTGCTGCGCGGCGGCCAGCGTCGTGGCCGCGGCGAGCAGGACTGGAATGGACAGGACTTGCATACGGGCTCCGGGCCAAGTGAGATGGGCGTGACTGCTGTGCGCCCGAAGATGTCTGCTGTCCGGACCGGCGTGCCGTCGGTCAGATAGCGTATGCGCGGTGCGACGATGGCGTAGAGCGCCGCTCTCGATGGCGTAGCCCGCTATATTTCCGGCATGTCCATTTTCATTGCCCGTGGCGACGAACGCCACGAGGTACCGGATCGTCTGCCGACCCTGCCGCTGCGCGACATGGTCGTGTTTCCGTACATGGTGATCCCGCTGCTGGTTGGACGGCAGGCGTCGTTGACGGCGGTCGATGCATCGCTGCCGCATGACCGCTGGATTTTTCTTGTCGCGCAACGGAGTGGTGAGGTACAGGAACCAGCGGCAGCCGATCTGTACCGGGTTGGAGTGATTGCCAGGGTACTGCAGCTGTCCCGGTTGGCGAATGGGACGACGAAGGCATTGCTCGAAGGATTCGCGCGGGCGCGTGTCACGCGCTACGCACCGGGAATATGCCTGTATTCCTCGCTGTCGGCCATGCCACCGGTGCGGGGAACGCCGGACAGCGACGAGGACGCGATGGCACGCCGCGTCGCGAGCCTGTTCGAGGAATACGTGGGTCTCCATCGCCGGCTGCCGCCGGAGCTCGTCACGCTCGTTCAGGGGAGCGAGTCACGCGAACGACAGGCCTACGCGGTGGCGGCACACCTGCTGGTCCGGGTGGAGCAGCGTCAGCAGCTCCTCGAGGCTCCGTCGGTGGGTGCACTCCTCGAGCGGTGCAGCACGCTGCTCGCATCGGAGATCGAGATCCTGCGTCTCGAGCGCAAAATCGAGAACGACGTGCGCGGATCGCTCTTCCAGAATCAGCGGGAGTTCTACCTGCAGGAGCAGCTCAAGGCGATTCACCGCGAGCTGGGCGAGGAAGAGGCAGACGACGTGGACGAGCTGGCCGCGGCGATCGCGAAGAAGCAGTTCCCGGATCCCGTGCGCGAACGCGCGGAGCGTGAGATGCGCAAGCTGCGCCGCACGCCGCCGCTTTCGCCGGAGTCCACCGTGGGACGCAACTATCTGGACTGGCTCGTCGCCCTTCCCTGGACCGAGCGCACCGACGATGCCGTGGATGTCGCGCGCGCCCAGGCCATTCTGGATGAGGACCACTTCGGGTTGCGCGACGTGAAGGAGCGCATTCTGGACTACCTCGCCGTGCTGGCGCTCGTGGGGCATCTCGAAGGCCCCATTCTCTGTCTCGTGGGGCCGCCCGGGGTGGGCAAGACGTCGCTGGGCCGCTCGATTGCGCGTGCGCTGGGCCGGCGGTTCTCCCGCATGTCGTTGGGCGGCGTGCGCGATGAGGCGGAGATCCGGGGCCACCGTCGCACCTACATTGGGGCGCTGCCTGGCCGGGTGATCCAGGCCATGCGCCGGGCCCAGGTCGTGAATCCGGTCATCCTGCTGGATGAGGTGGACAAGATGGGGCAGGACTGGCGCGGCGATCCCGCGGCGGCCCTGCTCGAAGTGCTCGACCCGGAACAGAACAGGGCGTTCAACGACCACTATCTCGAAGTGGACTACGATCTCTCCGATGTGCTGTTCATAACCACGGCGAATAGCCTCAACATGCCGCAGCCGCTTCTGGACCGCATGGAGGTCATCCACTTC
>JBOHTE010000074.1:0-2073 GCA_050733555.1 Gemmatimonadaceae bacterium
GCGAATCTCGTGGGCGGCGTGGAGTCGCAGGAGAAGTACGGCAGTCAGCCGGGCCCGATTTTCACACCCGTGTCGCGCGCGCGCCAGCGCGCCGCCGTGGAGTTCCTCAATCGGAACGTGTTCGCAACACCCACGTTCTTTTTGGACACGGCCATTCTCCGTCGCATCGAGCCCGACGGCGCCATGGCGCGCATTCGCGCCGCGCAGGCGGGCGTGCTCACCGCGCTGTTCAACAACCAGCGCATGACGCGGCTGATCGAGTTCTCCGCGCTCACACCGGGCGCGAAGGACGACTACACGCTGGACGACATGCTCGCCGACGTACGGCACGGCGTATGGACGGAGCTCGCGGCGTCGCGCGTGCAGATCGACGCGTTCCGCCGGAATCTGCAGTTCGCCTATCTCGATCAGGTCGACGCCAAGCTCAATCCTCCGGCCGCGCCGGCCGCGCGACCGCGGAATCTGCCACCACAGTTCGCGTACCTGTTCGCGCCGGTACCGGACGAAGCGCAGGCGGCGTTGCGGGGCGAGCTGGTGGAGATCGACGCGGAAGCCAAAGCTGCGCTCGGCCGTGCGTCAGATCGGGAAACGCGGGTGCACCTGGCCGCAGTTCGGCATCGGATCGATCGGATCTTGAATCCGAGGGGATAGGGAAGCGGCGGCCGCAGGCCGCCTACGGGAAGCGGGCCACCGCCTTCGGCAGGGCCCTACGGGAAGCGGCGATAGCGCCTGGTGGCGCATCGCCTACGGGAAGCGCCGCCGGGGCCGCAGGCCTGCGTCGCCGCTTCCCGGTTACTTCCAGCGTCCGTCCATCCAGTACCACCCCTGTCGCTCGTGCGCCCAGTGGCCTGGAACGTATCGCCGGGTTCCTGGGCGCACGCGAACCCAACTCCCGGGCACCCAGGCATATTGCCGTCCCTCCCAGCTATAGCGGCCGGCAATCCAGACGAATTCGGGACCAGGGCGGGCTGTCACGACCTCGACGCGAGGCGGCGGAGGCGCCACGCGGACATATACGCGCCTCGGGCGCTGCGTGGGAGCAGTCGCACAAGCGCCAATTGCAATGATGAACAGCAGCGATGTAGCCGTGGACTTCAATGATCTGAGCATGATCGTCTCACTCCTCTGTATTCTGACGCGGCAGGTCGCGAGCGCAGTATCGTGCCGTGCTGAATGGGAGGACGCTCGGAAACGGCTGATGTTAATGCGGGGAACCACAGTTGGGCCTGCAGCCGGTCGGTTAGGGAAAGCGGGCGGCCGCCCAGGACGGCGGGCTGCACAGTCCGACGCCCGAACTTTACAGTCAGGCGCGTAGGACGCTCATGAGACGGTGAAGCATGCGACGGATGTGGTCAATCAGCTCGCTGGCTGCGCCGAGCTGATCCGGCGTGAAGTAGTCGAGACGCAGCGAGATTTCAAGCAAGCTGGAAACCTCGGAGATGGATCCATACGCAATTGAAAGATGATGCACGTATTCGCCACGATGGACTCGGCCATTGCCCTCGGCGATATTTGCCGGCACGGAGATCGCCGCACGGCGCAACTGATCCGCCAACGCGAAGCGCTCCTGCTTCGGAAGTCCACCAGTCAGGCGATAGACGATGACCACGAGATCCATCGCTTTTTGCCAGACAACGAGATCCCTGTGGTCGCGAACTTTCATGACACCTCTCCATCTACAGGAAGCAACAGGATGCCCGTCAAGCACTCCGTCGCTGTCATCCCGGCATTCCGCGTGTCATCACTCCATGGCTGTTTGACCCAGGATGCTTGACCCCCGCCGTGCACAGTGATCCCCCACCGGATCGCGAAAGCGAGCATCGCTCACCACCGCGCATCCCTGACGAACCGCAACGCTGCGACTACTGCGGCAGCACCGCTTTGGTGTGGCGCAAGTGCAAGCTGATCTGCGAGAACTGCCACGGGATCGTGATGAGTTGCGGGGACCTTTGACGGGAAGCGACGGTCCCCGCTCCGCCCCCTTCCCGTGGGAATCAGCCACGCCCCACCACCCCGCCCCTGGGGAATCGGCCGCTCCCCGCCGCCCTCCCCTTGGGAATCGGCAATCGGGAA
>JBOHTE010000075.1:0-2909 GCA_050733555.1 Gemmatimonadaceae bacterium
ATGCAGGATTGTCCGTTGGCCTCTACCAGGACCTCGCCATCGGCAGCGCGGATGACGGCGCCGACGTCTGGGCCCACCAGCATCTCTTCCTCGACAGCGTCTCGCTCGGCGCGCCGCCCGACGACTACGCCGCGGAGGGACAGAACTGGGGCATCCCGCCCATTGACCCGCGCCGCCTGCGCGACGATCGCTACGACTACTTCATCACCGTGATCCGCTCGGCGCTGCGCCACAGCGGCGCGCTCCGCGTGGATCACGTGCTCGGTCTCTTCCGCCAGTTCTGGATTCCGCGCGGCATGTCCGGCGGTCGCGGCGCCTACGTGCGCTTCCCCGTGCAGGACCTCCTGGGCATTCTCGCGCTCGAGAGCACGCGGCAGCACGCCGTCATCGTGGGTGAGGACCTCGGCACCGTTCCGCCGGAGGTCCCCGGCACGCTGAAATCGTGGGGGATTCTGTCCTCGCGCGTGATGCTCTTCCAGCACGATGCCGACGGCAGGTTCCGCGCGGCCGCAGCGTACGAACCGCTCTCGCTCACCACGGCCGACACGCACGACATGGCGCCGCTGGAGGGATGGTGGCGCGGCCGCGATCTCGAACTGCGCCAGCAGCTCGGCCTCATCGAGACCGATGCGGCCGCGCAGGACGCGCGCACCGCGCGCGAGCGGGAGCGCACCGGGCTCGCCGAGCGCCTCGCGGCCGACGGTGTGATCACGGATGCTGCCGCCATACAACACGGCGGCGAACCGCTGCGCACCGCGGTGCACCGCTTTCTCCGTCGCACGCCCGCGCTGCTCGTGGGGTTGTCATTGGACGACCTCACGGGCGAAGTCGAACCGGTCAACGTGCCCGGTGTGTCGCCCGACCGGTTCCCGAGCTGGACGCGTCGCATGTCAACTGCGCTGGAATCACTCGGCGACACCACCACGGCGAGTACAATCGGCTAGATTTACTGTGCACGCGCGAGGCGCCAGATTATCTCCCGGCTGCGCTGAGCCGCGTTACGCGACACGCATCCGTGGTCGTCCCCGTTCCACCCCCGCACAAGCGCACTCCCCGGGCCGGATTGTTGCCCAGACGTCAGCTATCGGCGTCGCCCGCGTAATCGTCTGAACACTGAACCCATTCAGGAATGCTCGATCTGCCTCAAGAAACAGTGGCGTACTTCTCAATGGAAATCTGCCTCGAACAGCGCATCCCGACCTACAGCGGTGGATTGGGTGTGCTGGCCGGGGACACGCTGCGATCCGCGGCGGACCTGGGCGTCCCGATGGTCGCCGTGACCCTGTTGCACCGCAAGGGATACTTTCACCAGCACATCGACGAAGCCGGGCAGCAGGTCGAATCGCCCGTGGAGTGGCAGCCGGAAGAGTTGCTCACCGCGCTCGAACCGCGCTGCTGCATCGCGATCAACGGGCGTACGGTGTATGTCCGCGCCTGGCGCTACACGGTGTGCGGACAGAACGGACACGTGGTTCCGGTGTTCCTGCTCGACACGGAGCTTCCCGAGAATTCCGAGTGGGATCGCACGCTCACCGACACCCTGTACGGCGGCGACGCGCACTACCGCCTCTGTCAGGAGATCGTGCTCGGCATGGGCGGCGCGGCCATGCTGCAACTCGTCGGCTTCGACGACGACGTCCTGCGCTATCACATCAACGAAGGACACGCCGCGCTGCTCACGCTCACGCTGCTCGAACGCCATCTGGCCGGACGCGCCGAGGGCGATCTCACCGACGCGGACATCGAAGCCATCCGGCAGCGTTGCGTCTTCACGACGCACACGCCCGTCCCCGCGGGACACGACCGCTTTCCCGAAGCGCAGGTGCTCTCCGTGCTCGGCGAGCGGCGCATGGCGCTCCTCCGGCTCGCGAATTGCCTGGACGACAGCGGCTCGCTCAACATGACGCTCCTCGCCTTGCGACTCTCGCGCTACGTGAACGGCGTCGCCATGCGGCACCGCGAGATCTCGCAGGGCATGTTCCCCACCTACCGCATCGACTCCATCACCAACGGCGTGCACGCGCGCACGTGGACATCGGAGACCATGGGCGTGCTGTTCGACGAGCACTTTCCCGAGTGGCGGCGTGACAGCATGTACCTGCGCTACGCCATCGCCATTCCGCTCGAGGAGATCCGCGATGCGCACGCCCGGTCCAAGGCCGCACTGCTGGCGGAAGTGGAACATCGCACGGGCGTTGCGCTCGACCCCACCGTGCTCACCCTCGGCTTCGCGCGGCGCGCGACACCGTACAAGCGCGCGGATCTCATCTTCACGGATCTCGATCGCCTGCGCGCCATCGCAGAGGCGGGCGGCAGGCTGCAGATCCTCTACGGGGGAAAGGCACATCCGCGTGATGAGGGCGGCAAGCAGCTCATCCATCACATTGTGGATGCCGCACACGAACTCGACGGGCTCGTGCGCGTGCTCTATCTCGAGAACTACGAGATGGACCTGGCGCGCCTGCTCACGTCGGGCGTGGACGTCTGGCTCAACAACCCCATGAAGCCGCTCGAAGCCTCAGGCACGAGCGGCATGAAAGCGGCGCTCAACGGCGTCCCGTCCTTCAGCGTGCTCGATGGCTGGTGGATCGAGGGTCACATCGAAGGCGTCACCGGCTGGTCCATCGGGGGCCCGGGGCCTGACACCCCGGAGTCGAGCGTCGAGGCGAATGATCTGTACACCAAGCTCGAGCAGGTGATCATGCCGCTCTTCTACAACGCCCCGCTCGACTTCGCGAAGGTCATGCGGTACGCGATCGCACTGAATGGCTCGTTCTTCAACACGCAGCGGATGGTCATGCAGTACGTGAGGAATGCGTATTTCCCGATGGCGATCAATGGGGGGGATTAATTGAGGGAATGGGGAATCGGGAATGGGGAATAGCGGAAATGGGGAATAGGGAGGATGA